>NZ_JBXGGI010000110.1:0-33850 GCF_056854775.1 Mannheimia sp. | reverse complement strand
GGTTAAATTTTAATAAAATTTTGCAACTCGCAATCTATAAAGTAAAAGCGGACAAATCTGTATTTGTCCGCTTTATTATTGATATTAACTGATTAGGCTTTTTCTACTTCAAGTCGCTCGAAGGCTAATACTTTGCTTTCTAATTTTCTGAGTATTACCGTCATAATGCCTGTAATCACTAAATAGATCACACCAGCCATTCCGTAAATGGTTAGAGCATCATACTCCGTGCCATATAATTGGCGAGCGTAGCCCATAATATCCATAATCGTAATAGTTGAGGCAAGCGATGTACCTTTGAAAACTAATATAATTTCATTACTGTAAGACGGTAAAGCTCGTTTTAACGCATAAGGAATTAAAATTTTAAGTGTATCTAAACGGCTTAAACCCAATGCTGCACAGGTTTCCCATTGCCCTTTTGGAATTGCTTTTACCGCACCGTGAAACAATAATGTCGTATATGCGGCACTGTTCAATGATAATGCCAATACGGCACAGAACCAAGCATCTGAAAACAATCCCCATACAGCACTTTGCGTGATCCACTCAAATTGTCCCGGTCCATAATAAATCAGGAAAAACTGAACTAACAATGGTGTACCTGTAAACAGTGTTAAGAAACTATTAACCACCCATTTTACCGGGCGATTTTCCATTGAAAGTAAAAAAGTGAGGCTTACTGCCAATATAAAACCAACAACCAATGCCACTGCCATTAAAGCAAGACTGGTTGGAATACCCTGTGCAATCACGCTCAAATATTCTTGCCACATATTATCTGCCTCCTCTTTCAAAACGAGTAAAACGCAATTCAAGACGGCGGATAAATACCTGACTGATTAAGGTAATCGCTAAATAAATCAAGGCTGCTAAACCATACCAAGTGAACGGTTCGTGAGTACGAGTGTTAATCAAGTCAGTTTGACGCATTAAATCGTGAACACCGATAAGCGAAACCAATGCGGTATCCTTCAGTAATACTAACCATTGGTTACTCAACCCGGGTAAAGCGTGTCGCCATACTTGAGGCATCACAATATGAATAAAAGTATAACTGCGGCTTAAACCAAGAGCTGCTCCAGACTCCCACTGCCCAAGCGGAATAGCTTGAATTGCACCACGCAAACTTTGTGAAGCATAGGAAGCAAAGATGAATGAAAGTGCCACAACACCACAACCGAACGGTCCAACTTCAACATATTGCCCTGTCAGCAATTCCAATACTTCAGGCGTACCAAAATAGATCAAAAAGACAACCAGAATTTCCGGTAAGCCGCGTAGTAATGTTAAAAAAGTACTCGTTGCTTTACGCACAACAGCCCACTTACTTGTTTCTAAGGAAACAAAACCAATAGACAGCACAAAGCCAAGTAGTAAAGAACAAACCGCTAACCCTAAGGTCATTAGGGTTGCGGTGTAAATTAAGGGAAGATAATCAGTAAACATCAGATTATTTTGTCATCCATTTATCGTAGATTTTTTGGTATTCGCCATTCTCTTTAATCGCTTTAATACCTTTATTCAAACTTTCAACCAACTCAGCTTTTGATTTATTTAACGCAATACCTAAGCCGTTGTTAAAGTATTTTTTATCGGTAATTTTTTCGCCAATAAAACCTAACTCAGGGTTTTTATCGAACATTTCTCTTACCACATCAGTATCACCAAAGATAATATCAATACGTCCATTTTTCAGGTCTAAAATAGCATCTTGTAAACTAGCATAAGATGACACTGAATACTGCTTCGCTTCATTTGCAATATATTGTTGGTAAGTGGTACCGTTCTGCACGCCCACTTTTTTCGCTGTTTCAAGCGTTAAACCTTTATCTTTTACCGCAATAAAGCTTGCAGAACTTTCATAATATGGCTCAGAGAATAACACCTGTTTTGCACGAGCTTCTGTGATATCAATTGCTGAAATTGCCGCATCAAAACCACCACGACCTTTCACTAAACTTGGGATTAATGAGTCAAACGACATACTTTTAAAGTGGCAAGTCGCATTAATTTCTTTACAAATCGCATTGGCGATATCCACATCAAAGCCGATGATTTCACCTTTTTCATTAGTTAATTCAAAAGGAGGATAACTTGGTTCCATCGCAAAAGTGATTTCTTGTTGTGCATTTGCCATTGCGGAAGTGGCAATTAAAGTTGCTAAAAGTAATTTTTTCATTGTTGTGTTCCTTATTTTTATTCGGAGTGTGAAAGATAATTTGCAAACTCAGCGGTTTTTGGTTGCATAAAACAACTTGCATCGCCTTGTTCAATAATTGCTCCCTTTTCCATATACACCACTTTCGTTGCTACTTTGCGAGCAACACCAACTTCGTGGGTTACAATCACTTGCGTGATGCCCGTTTGTTGAAGTTCTTTAATAATATCAACAACTTGAGCAGTAATTTCAGGATCAAGGGCTGCAGTCGGTTCATCAAAAAGTAGTACTTGTGGCTGCATCATTAAGGCTCTTGCAATTGCCACACGCTGTTGCTGACCACCGGAAAGATGCAGCGGAAAACGATCTGCAAACTCGCTTAAACGTAAACGTGCCAAGTGTGTTTTCGCACGGCTTATTGCTTCTTCTTTGCTTAACCCAAGCACTTTCATTGGAGCTTCAATTAAGTTTTGCATTACTGTCAAATGTGGCCATAAGTGATATTGTTGAAATACCATTCCCACTTCACGGCGTAATAAACTTACTTCTTTACTATTTGTTTTCGCGGCTAAATCAAATTTATGATTTGCAATTGCTAATGTGCCGGATTGCGGCACTTCCATTAAATTTAATGTACGAATTAAGGTACTTTTGCCAGCCCCACTTGGACCAAGCAAGACAACTGTGTCGCCTTTTTCAATCTCTAAATTAATGTCAAATAAGGCTTGGTTTGAGCCGTAAAAAAAATTGACATTTTGAATGCGAATTGCCATTCGTTAAAATCCTACTACACTTTAAAATAATGAATGAATAGTAATTATTCTTGCATAAATATGCAATAACTTTTTTACTTTATTGTAATTTTTTACTAAAAAATGACCGCTTGTCGAAGTTAAAAGAGTACAAGCGGTTCAATTTCTTCAGAATTTTGCAATTTATTGCGTTATAATTCGCTCAACAGAATTTTAGAATGCTTGATTGAATATGATTAAGACGCTTTTTTCCCTATTTTTAAGCCTGTTGATGATAGGCTCATCTCACGCAGGGCTTTTCTCTTCTAAACCTAAATTTTTAAAAGCGGAAGAAGCCTTTGTTTTTTCGTTAGAAAACCGCAATGAAAACCTGCTACTTAATTGGGACATTGCCGAAGATTATTATCTCTACAAAAAAGAGATCAAAATTACACCACAGAATATTGAACTTGGCGACATCAAATTCCCTGCGGCTGAGCAGTATAATGACGAATTTTTCGGGCAGGTTGAAATTTACCGCAACGAACTACAATTAGCCGTGCCGTTTAAAGACGTTAAAGATAATGCAGCTATTGAGGTGGTTTATCAAGGCTGCACCAAAGGTTTTTGCTACCCACCCGAACGACTAGAACTGAAATTCGATAGTATTCTTACCGCAAACCCTGAAGAACTGGCAGAACAAGCGGTTGAAAATAGCGAAAATTTTGCAAAATCAGAACAAGATAAACTTGCCGATAAGCTATCAAACAACCGCTTTTCGATTTTTTGGTTCTTTGTGCTTGGGTTAGGTTTGGCTTTCACGCCTTGCGTACTGCCAATGTTACCGTTGCTTTCTGCCATTGTGATTGGCAATAAAGAACGCCCTTCTACCGCAAAAGCCCTATTGCTAAGCCTAGCCTATGTTCAAGGTATGGCTCTAACTTATACGTTACTTGGCTTAATTGTAGCGGCAATTGGTTTGCCATTCCAAGTCGCACTGCAAAGCCCGCCTGTATTAATTAGTTTATCCATTGTTTTCATTTTACTCGCTTGCTCAATGTTTGGTTTGTATGAAATCAAACTACCAAATAGCTGGCAACAAAAACTGAATGCAATGAGCCAAAAACAGCAAGGCGGTGCATTTGGCAGTGTTTTTGTAATGGGTATGATCGCAGGATTAATTGCTTCCCCTTGCACTTCAGCCCCTCTTTCAGGTGCATTGCTTTATGTTGCTCAAAGTGGCGATTTATTAACCGGAGGATTAGCTCTTTACTTGTTAGCATTAGGAATGGGGCTTCCGCTTATTCTTATTACACTATTTGGTAATAAAATTCTGCCGAAATCAGGCGAATGGTTGCTAAAAGTCAAAACTGCATTTGGCTTTGTGATGCTTGCCCTACCTGTATTTTTATTAAGCCGCGTGTTGCCAAGCCACTATGAACCCTTTTTGTGGTCGGCACTTGCCGTCGCATTTTTGATTTGGTTATTAGAGACAATTCCATCTCATTCTATAATCAGAAAAATTATCAAAATCTTTTTACTCATTGCTTTAGCTTTTGCCGCTAAGCCTTGGACAGATTTAGCTTGGACCGGCTCTCAAATCGAGAAACAAAATACTCAACACTTAACGTTAGAGCAAATTCACTCACTTGCAGATTTAGAGGCAAAATTGACCGCTTCCAAAGGTAAAAAAGTGATGTTAGATCTCTACGCAGATTGGTGTGTTGCCTGTAAAGAATTTGAAAAATATACATTTACAGATATTAATGTTCAGCAAAAACTCAATGAGATGGTTGTTTTACAGATCGATCTCACCAAAAACTCCACAGAGAACATTGCATTTATGCAGCATTTTAATGTATTAGGTTTACCTACAATCCTGTTTTTTGATGAAAACGGCAATGAATTAAGCCAATCTCGTGTTACCGGTTTTTTAGAAGCGAACCAATTTTTAGACCGGTTAAATAAACTTTAAAAGAATAAAAGGAAGAAAATGAATCAAGAAAACCACAAAATTGAAGATATTATTCGCATTTTTGATGACTGCTTTGCTACCGAATACAATACTCGGTTAGAACGTGGTGGCGATTACCCTATCTATTTACCTGCCTTTTTGGAAGAAAATGGTGTAAAAAGTGAACGCCCTTACAACGTGATTTTATTTGCTCACGGCTACTACAGCAGTGCATTGCACGAAATTGCTCATTGGCTGGTTGCTGGTGAAGAACGCCGAAAATTAGAAGATTTCGGTTATTGGTATGAACCGGACGGTAGATCTGCCGAACGCCAACGTGAATTTGAGAGTGCGGAAGTTAAGCCTCAAGCAATAGAATGGGTACTCGCGACCGCTGCTGGCTTCCGCTATTTTGCGAGTGCCGATAATCTCTCCGGCAACCCGGGCGATAATTCTGCATTCAAACAAGCCGTTTATGACCAAGTAAAACTTTACGCAGAGCGTGGTTACTTACCCAAAAGAGCCGAAACCTTACGTAAAGCCTTATGTGCGTTTTATGGCACGCCCGATGTAATTGACCTAAAACAATTTAATATTGAACGAATTTAGTTGCAAAAATCTGGAAAAATATGACCGCTTGTAAACATTACAAGCGGTTTTTTTGCAAAATTTACACACCTGACAATTTGCTAACATCATCTTCTAATTGATACTTCACTCCCCATCTAATTTCAGCGTACACTTGTTACTTTTTCCTAGATTTATCGGATAAAAATAGTTATATTAGAGTACATTTGTTCACTGAAATTTAAAATTAAAAACAGAATGATGACATCTTTAGACTTCCACTTTATCAATCGTTTTCACCAACAAGCTCAGAGGTTATCTCTCCAACCTGCAGCCCGTTTTCTCCAAAATGGAAAATGGGTGGAGTTGAATTGGGTAACATTGCAAAAACATATTGATGAACTTTCTTACGCTTTGCTAGCTAGTGGTATTGAGGTGCAAGACAAAGTGGCTATTTTTGCACAAAATATGCCTCGTTGGACGATTGCTGATATCGGCACAATGCAAATTCGTGCCGTTAGCGTACCAATTTATGCAACGAATACTGCCAAACAAGTTGAGTATATTTTAAACGATGCCGATATTAAAATTCTCTTTGTTGGCGATCAAGAACAATATGATATTGCTATTGAAATAGCGAACAAGTGTCCACTATTACAAAAAATAGTGGCAATGAAACAGTCTATTAAATTGCGTGATATCAAAATTGCTCAACATTGGCAAGATTTTATTAACGTATCGCCAAATGATACTGAATTGAATCAACGATTAAATGATAAACGTTTAGATGACCTATTCACTCTTATTTATACATCAGGCACAACAGGTGAACCAAAAGGGGTAATGCTAGATTATGCGAATTTAGCTTATCAGCTTCAGGCTCACGATAAAGCACTTCCGAACATCGATGAAAATGATGTATCGCTCTCATTTTTACCCCTTTCTCATATTTTTGAACGGGCTTGGGTCTATTATGTTCTACACCGAGGTGCTATAAACTGTTATTTGGAAGATCCCCATCAAGTTCGTGATGCTCTTACTGCACTAAAACCGACTTTAATGTGTGCTGTACCAAGATTCTATGAAAAAATTTATGCGGCAATATGGGATAAAGTAAATCAAGCACCAAGCCACCGCCAAACCTTGTTTAATTGGGCTATTCGCTCGGCTCAATCCCATTTACTTGGTAAAAAAACAACTTTTTTAAACCGCTTGCAATACATTATTGCTGATAAATTGGTTTTATCCAAATTACGTTCTCTTCTCGGTGGAAAAATCCGTATGATGCCCTGTGGTGGTGCAACACTTGATCCTTCTATAGGTATTTTTTTCCAAAGTATTGGTATTAACATTAAACTTGGGTATGGTATGACTGAAACTACTGCCACAGTTTCCTGCTGGTCAGAGAACAATATCAATGTTCATTCAATTGGTGTCTTAATGCCTGGTACAGAAGTTAAAATCGGTGAAGAAAATGAGATTTTAGTACGAAGCGGAGCCGTTATGAGAGGATATTACAAAAAGCCTGAAGAAACCGCTAAGACTTTCACAGCAGATGGATTTTTGAAAACAGGGGATGCAGGGGAACTCGATGCTCAAGGTAATCTTTATATTACAGATAGAATTAAGGAGTTAATGAAAACCTCAAATGGCAAATATATTGCACCACAATATGTTGAAGGGAAAATTGGTAAAGATAAATTTATAGAACAAATTGCCATTATTGCTGATGCGAAAAAATATGTTTCTGCATTGATTGTCCCTTGCTTTGACAGCCTTGAGGAATACGCCAAGAAACTGAATATCCGCTATCAAGATCGCCTAGAGCTGATAAAAAATGCTGAGGTGGTTAAAATGTTCGAACAACGCATAAATGAATTGCAAAAAGATCTTGCGAGTTTTGAGCAGATACAAAAATTTACCTTATTATCTCAAGCATTTACAACTAAAATGGAAGAAATTACGCCTACCTTAAAACTGAGACGAAAAGTGATTTTAGAACGCTACAAAGAACAAATTGAGCAAATGTATAAGTAGCATAACTCTTTGGGTTTTAAGTGAAATTCACATAAAAGCAGATCGCAATGATCTGCTTTTTGTTATACAGCTGCCGTTACCACAATTTCCACTTTCCAGTTTGGATTAGCCAATTTCGCTTCAACCGCAGCTCTGGGTGGAGCATTATTTTCGGCAACCCATTCGTCCCACGCTCGGTTCATTTCAGCATAGTCTGTCATCTCTTTTAAATAAACCGTTGCCATTAAAATTTTGCTTTTATCGGTGTTAGCTTTTGCTAACCATTTATCAATTTCAGCCAATACTTGCTGGGTTTGAGTATAAGCGTCGGCTGTTTCATCAAGCGGCACTTGCCCTGCTAAATATGCTACGCCATTGTGAATGGCGACTTCTGAGAAGCGATTACCAACTTCAAAACGTTGAATCATATTATTTCCTCTAGCTTTTTAAACATTGTCCTTTATAAGCTTTATGCCCTTTAACTTCCTGTCTAATCTCCATTTTTTGATTAGAAAAATCCGTTACAGTTAATTCAATAGTTTTATTATTTTCAGTATCAGACAGTGAACTAAATAAATTCTCTTCAAATTGTTGTAAAGCAGGATCACGCTGCAATTCAGCCCATATCTCAGCACGATGAGTGCGTTGTAATGACTGGGTTACGATACGATAAACAATTTTATTATTCTGTAAATTCCAACGTCCATTTTGTTGTATAGAATAAATAAAAATCGGTTTTTGGAGCGGGTAATTAATTGTGCCTTGGTTGATAATATTACCGTTTGATGCAAACTTCAGATTATCTATCGTGCTAATATTAAAATCGTCGTAATTAATCGTACATTTCCAATTGCCAATTAATTGGTTAGAATTAGAAATGCTTGATGAACAACCCGCTAATGCGAATGCGGTTAAACCTAAAAAAATTAACTTTTTCATATTCTCTTAAAAAATAAAGCGGTAAAAAAATCGTATTTTTTGACCGCTTGTATGTGATATAAAAATTATTCTACTTTAACAATCCAGCCTTCCGGTGCTTCAACATCACCAAATTGAATGCCTGTTAATTCTGCATATAAACGGCGGGTAATTGGACCGACTTCCGTTTCAGAATGGAAAACGTGGAACTTATCTTTGTGCTGAATACCACCAACAGGGGTGATTACTGCGGCTGTACCGCACGCACCTGCTTCAATAAACTGATCAAGTTGGTCGATATACACATCGCCTTCAATCGCTTCCATACCTAAACGTTCTTTGGCAATATGGAGCAATGAGTATTTGGTAATACTTGGTAAAATTGACTCTGAAATCGGCGTGATAAATTTGTTATCTTTAGTAATACCAAAGAAGTTTGCCGCTCCCACTTCTTCAATTTTCGTGTGCGTTTTCGGATCTAAATAAATTGCATCGGCAAATTTACGGGTTGCCGAACTTTCTTCCACGGCTAATTCGTGTGGTAATAAGCTCGCTGCGTAGTTACCGCCCACTTTTACGCCGCCAGTACCCATTGGAGCAGCACGGTCATAGTCTGTTGTGATAAAGTTAGATGGTGCTAATCCACCTTTAAAATACGCTCCCACCGGGCAGCAAAATACGGAGAAAATAAATTCAGGAGCCGCTCTCACACCAATGTTTTCGCCAACACCAATTAAAAATGGGCGTAAGTAAAGCGTTGCACCAGAACCATAAGGACCTAACCAGTCTTGGTTTGCTTTAACCACTTCCTTGCAAGCACGGATAAATAATTCAGTCGGCACACGTGGCATTAATAAACGATCTGCCGTACGTTGCATACGTTCTGCGTTTTGATCAGGGCGGAATAAGTTGATTGAACCATCTTTGCAGCGGTAAGCCTTTAAGCCCTCAAAACATTGTTGTCCGTAATGTAATGCAGTTGAGCCTTCGTGAATGTGTAATACGTTATCTTGTGTTAATTCGCCTTCATTCCATTTGCCATCTTTCCAGTGTGCAATGAAACGGTAATCGGTTTTAATATAAGAAAAGCCTAAATTAGCCCAATCTAAATCTTTTAATGCCATCTGTTGTGTCCTTTTATTGTATGTTGTGAAGTAATTTGCCATTCTAAAACAAAATGGAGGTTGAAGTAAGGATTTTTCAGAGAAATTGAGTGAAAAAATTAGGACTTAAATTTATATTTTTTTACACTTTATCAGCTATTAAATAGCCTATTCACTCGCTAACATTTTCAGATTGGAGAAACAACCAAGCACCATTGTTTTCCCTAATATAATCCTAATAATTTCAATGAGTTAATCTTACTAGATAAAAAGAAAACTTACTCCCCAGCAGATTTAAATTATCTGGTTATACAAGCGGTCAAAAACGAATAATTTTCTGCAAAATATACCTATCTTTATAATGAATAGCTTTTTCGGTCGATTAGAAACGATTCAAATGAAGCTAGAAGGACTAAGCACTGTGGAATACAGCACTCAGTCCTTGAATTAAATCAATCTAACTTTTCGAGACAGAGCTATTTTTAGCCGCCTTTTTCATCTCTATTAAATTAACCAATAATTCCAAACTGCTGTGCTAAGAATAATAATGCAAAAGCAGTTAAGTAAATTAAGCCAACGACTGCTAACCAGAATAATCCGCCTGTTACACGGTGCTCGCCTTTCAGCACTAATGAGAAGTTTAACCACGCAAAAATTGGCGTTGAAACAAATGATGAAATCATTGCAAATTTCAGCATTGTTGCTACATCACTCATAAATACACTAATAATTAAGATACCAATTGCTGATGTGAGTGTTAGCCAGATCGCTAATTCTGTTTGAGAATGCTCTTTACGGTTCGTTAAAATACGCAATGCTTCTGCATTCGCACGAGAATATCCGTCAATAACTGTAATGGTTGTACCAAACATACACATAAAGGCAATGAATGCAATTAACAGTTTAGACCAATCGCCAATTGCAAAGGCATACATTTTGATCAATTGAGCAATGTATTTTACACCGGCTTGCTCAACTTGTTCGCCTGAACCATATTGTACCAATGCCCCTAATGCTAGGAAAACAATTGCTAAAATGGCTGTGCCAATATAGCCTACGTTGAAGTCAAAAATACCGTCTTGATAGCTGATTTTACTAAAACGTTTTTTAGCAATAACCCACATTGAGTTAATTGCTGAAATTTCAATTGGTGCTGGCATCCAACCCATTAAAGCAACAATAAAACCCAGTGCGGCTAAATTCCACGGAGACGGCTCAATAAAATCAGGGGCAACTGTAATTCCACCCTTTAAAGCCGCAATCACTACTGCAGTTACTGTTGAAACCGTTAGAGCAATCATAATCCATTTAGATAGAGAATCTAAGAAACGATATTTCCCTAAAAGCAATATTCCCCAGGTTACTACAATCACAATTGTCCCTGCCATTGGAATGCTTAAATCAAATGGAACACCTAATGCTGAAAAAATAAATTTTAAGATCGCAGCCGTAACAATGCCTACAGCAGCCGTATTAATCATTGCGGCAATCACATTTAGAATAAAGAAAATAACGAGATAAATACCACCCTTATCTTTATAACCTTCTAATAAACTTTTACCGCTTGAAAGTGTGTATTGCACGCCAAAACGGAAAAACGGATACTTAAACAAGTTCGCTAAAATAATAATAATTGCTAATTGCCAGCCATAAATTGCACCTGCTTGAGTTGAAGCAACAATATGCGAGCCACCTACAGCCGCTGATGCCATTAAAATACCGGGACCCATTGCGGCAAACTTACTTTGCCAAGTTGAACGTTCTACTTGTTGTGTCATATATTCTCCAAAATATGTGTAAGACCTTGAATAAGTTTCCATTCTACTCATAAAATAAAGTAAAAAATAGATGACGAAAAATCTTGTTAAAAAAATGCTAAAATTATTATACTGTTTAATAAATCGAAATTCTTTTATATGGCGACCAGAAAAATAATTTAACAAAATTTAATGCTAAAAATATAACTAAAATCAGATAAAAATAAAATTTGATTTTTTTGCCAAAAATATAGGAAGGATGTGAAACAGAGGTGAATTTGCAAATTTTTAGCCAAATTCAACCGCTTGTAGGCAATAAAAAAGTGCGTTACCGCACTTTTTTATCCATTAAGATGAAATTATTTTGAATAGCGTTGGAATACTAAGCAGGCATTTGTACCGCCGAAACCAAAGCTGTTAGACATAACAGTCGTTAATTCTTTATCTTGGCGTTCAGTTACAATATTCATACCTTCAGCTTGCTCATCGAGGGTTTCAATATTAATGCTTGGTGCGATGAAGTTGTTATCTAACATTAATAATGAGTAAATTGCTTCGTGAGCTCCTGCTGCACCAAGTGAATGTCCAGTCATTGATTTGGTTGAAGAAATAGCAGGCTTTTTATCACCAAATACATTGCGGATTGCCCCCAGTTCTTTTACATCACCCACTGGTGTAGATGTGCCGTGAACATTAATATACTCAATCTCACCATTTACCGTTGCCATTGCTTGTCTCATACAACGCTCAGCACCTTCACCACTTGGAGCTACCATATCATAACCGTCAGACGTTGCACCATATCCCACAATTTCAGCGTAGATTTTAGCACCACGTGCAAGAGCGTGTTCTAATTCTTCTACAACCACAACCGCACCACCACCTGCGATAACGAAACCGTCACGGTTTGCATCATAAGCACGGCTTGCTTTGGTTGGTGTGTCATTATATTTAGAAGATACCGCACCCATTGCATCAAATTCAGTTGCACATTCCCAAGAAAGCTCTTCCGCACCACCTGCAAAAACGATGTCTTGTTTGCCTAATTGAATTAATTCCATTGCGTGACCGATACAATGAGCAGAAGTCGCACAAGCCGAGCTGATCGAATAGTTCACACCACGGATTTTATATGGTGTTGCCAAACAGGCTGACACGCTTGATGCCATTGTTTTCGTTACCGCATAAGGACCAATACCTTTCACGCCACGCGGACCACGCACCGCATCACACGCTACTAATTGACTATGAGCCGAACCTGTACCAGCACCGATAACTAAGCCCGTACGATCGTTAGAAATTTGTTCTTCAGTTAAACCTGAATCTTCAATCGCTTCTTTCATAGAAAGATAAGCATAAGCCGCTGCATCGCCCATAAAACGATAAATTTTACGGTCAATTAGCTCTGCCGGGTTTAATTTAATTGTCCCTGCAACTTGGCTACGCATACCTACTTCAGCAAAATCAGGCACGAATTCAATGCCCGATTTACCTTCTTTTAATGAGGCTAACACTTCTTCTTTATTGTTACCAATACTTGAAATAACACCTAAACCTGTAATAACAACTCTTTTCATTTTGTTTCCTTCATCATTTTTTCTGAAAAAATAGTCAATTCAGCTTACACTTGTTCACTCAAATAAGCTACTAAAACTTGCTTATTTTACACTAAAATTATGACTGGTCTGAACTCTTTTAGAGAAAATTGTATTTTTTACTTTTTTGAGCTATTACCTTATACTATCATTACTTTTCAGCTAAAATGTTAAGTGGATCACATTTTAAAAAGGAAATTAGCGTGAAAACACTCTCCCTTGAAGCTACTACAGCAAAAATAGTAGAAGGAACTGCTATTAAGGCAAGTAAGGGAAATTTTTCCCAAAAATTAGCTTTAACTAAAAAAAGAATTGATAAACTTAATGCTTATCGCATTGAGCGGGCTATTAGTGCCAATAATCAAAGCTTTAGCCACGTTTTTTCATTGCTCCCATTACTTATTCATCTTAACCACCCAAGCCTACCTGCATATGTAGAAAATGCACCGCAAGGTATTTGGCATTTTGAATTATCTGATTATCAAAAAAACTCATTAATGTCTTATAGCTTTCACGAGGCTATTTCCGATCATCATTTAAAAAATCAAACTCATTTTGATGCTCTCTACTGTATGGGGAGCACGGGGTCTATTACTCAAACAAGTCTGTCAGATTTAGATTTATGGTTATGCTATTCAAACACGCTTACTATTGAACAATATAAATTAATGGAGCTTAAAATTACTAAGCTACAAGAATGGGCAAAAACCTTTGATGTAGACATTAATATTTTCTTAATGAACCCGGAGCAGTTTAAAACTCAAACTTACAGTAGCGGTGTAACAGATGAACACAGTGGTTCAGCTCAGCATTTTTTCTTGCTTGATGAATTTTATCGTTCAGCCATACTACTTGCAGGTAAACGCTTACTGTGGTTACATCTGCACAAAGATGAATATCAAACTGCTCATAATAATCCTGAAATTGATTTAACCGAATGGGTAGATTTTGGCGATTTCTCCAGTCTTTCTACGAGCGAATTCTTTGGGGCAAGCCTATGGCAACTCTATAAAGGGATCAATAACCCTTACAAATCAGCCATTAAGATTTTATTGCTGGAATGCTATGCCCACACTTACCCGAAAACAAAATTAATTTCAAAAGAGTTTAAGAAAAAAATTCTGAGTGATGAATCAATTGAATACCATTTTGACCCTTATCTAGCAATGCTTGAGCTAGTTACCGAACATCTTATTACTCGCAAAGAATGGGTAAAATTAGACCGCTTGCGTGTCTGTTTTTATGCAAAAGCGATTGAAGGGGAAATCAGAAAAAACTGGCGTACAGAAGCGTTACAATCTTTGGTTGAGCAATGGTCTTGGAATGAGGCACAAACTACATTATTACAAAATCGCCTAAACTGGAAAATTAAGCAAGTGATGAGCCACGAAAATATGCTGATTGATCACCTGCTACAAAGCTATCGTAACTTAATCCACTTCGCTCGAAAATTCCATCTTAATCCGAGTATTATGACCAATGATACCGACATTTTAATGCGAAGACTTTACTCTGTATTTGAAACTTTGCCGGGTAAAGTGCCGTTAATCAATCCGAAAATATCGCCGAACGTAGCAGAAAATGCCGTAACTTTTATTGAAGTAAAAGCCGGTAGCTCAATGCAACCAGGTTGGTATTTAGTGAATCAAGCACCCAAAAGTCAATATGATTCAAACCTTCGCTATGTTCACTACAACAAAAGCCCGGTTAAACTGATTGCTTGGGGATTTTTTAACGGCATTATAAATGCCAATACCCATTTGCACACGGCGAGCAATAACCTAAATACGCAGAAATTACGCCAATTTATTACCGATTTACGCTTAACTTTCCCGATTCAAGCACCAGAGATGACACAGGAAGATATGTATCATCCGAATAAAATTCGTAACTTAGCGATTGCGATCAATTTAGTGCAAGATCCGACGGAAACCATTACTGACTTGCCTAAAAAAGTTTGCCAAAGTGATCTATTTAATTTTGGTAAAACGCAAAAAACCTTAGTCGGTAGTGTCAGCATTATTTACCGAAATGTTTGGAATGAAATCCGCACTCAGCATTTCGACGGCGAAGATGCCATTTTAAAAGCACTGAAATTAGTTTCTAATCGAATTTATCAAAGTGCAGCCTCACCAAATTCCGTGAATATTTTTTGCTATAGTAAATATTTACGCAGCGATCTTCGTGAGTTTGTTGCTGATTTAGTGCATAAATGTATTGCAATTCAAACAGGTTGTTTACTGCACGCCGATGAGCTACGCCACTTAAAAATTGCGGGCAAAACGTGGCAAGTGATCTTCCGTAAACAGACTGTTGGCATTAAGCAGATTGAAGAACAAGCGGTCGAAAATCGTGAAAACGTTGCAAATCTAACCGCTGATATAGCCAAAGAGAAAAAACCATTTCCTCAAAAAATCAGCGAATTTGCCAGCGAAGGCTTTTTGCAATTCTTCTTTGAAGATAACCAAGATAGCAGTTTTAATGTGTATGTGGTTGATGAAAAAAATAGTGTGGAAAGTTACTATAATTGTTCCGGCAATAAAGAAGAAAAAATCCGAAAAATCAATAAATTACAACACAATAAACAGCAGAAGGAAGAAACAGATATCTCATTTGGCAGCTTTAACCACCCACAATTTTATCAACTTATTTCTCCCAATGGCGAGTTGTCTATTGTGCCGTTCCAAAGCCGCCAACATTTAGACTACCTCGCTGCTCAAGAAAGTAAATGCTAAATTACTCAAACATAATGAAGGGCTGCGTTTAAAAGCAGCCCTTGAACCATTTTTATTGATTAAAGCTTCACTGGCTCAATAATTTCACTCGGGTAGCAACCTAACACTTTAAGATAGCTAGTTACTTCTTCAAGTTCTATCAACGCTTTTTGCGTATTTTCGGAATGAATATTCGCTTCTAATTCCACATAAAACATCTCTTCCCAAGGCTTACCATAAATCGGACGAGATTCTAGTTTTGTCATACGGATATTATGGGTTTTGAATACCATCAACGCATCTACCAATGCACCGGCTTGTTGAGTGGTAGTCATCAATAATAAAGTTTTAGTTTGTACCTGTGGTGAGACTTTCACCGCTTCCTTAGATAACACAATAAAACGGGTGATATTATTCGGCTGATTGGCAATCTCGGTTTTAATGCTAGTTAAACCATAGAGCTTACCGCCATCTTCATTTCCTAATGCAACAATATTCGGCTTATTCAAACGTGCCACCATTTGCATTGCGTGCGAGCTGCTTTCGCAATATTTGATATGCACTTTATCTAGGGTTGCCAAAAATTGGCTACATTGCTGTGCCGGCTGTGGGTGGGTGTAAACGGTATCTACTTCCGCTAAATCCACATTGCCGTTTGCCAATACACAATGTTTGATCGGATAAGCCAACTCGCCCACTAAGGTTAAATCCGTATGCTGCAACAAATCATAGACTTCATTGATAGAGCCTGAAGTGGTATTTTCGAGTGGCAGCACGCCAAACTCCGCCTCGCCCGAACTGACTTTTTCAAACACTTCATCAAAAGAGCCACAGCTTAGCTCCAGCAACGCCCCTTGATATTTTTTGGCAAATTGACGAGAAGCCATATTGGAATAGGAACCTCGTATTCCCAAAAAGGCGATGGAAGTCTGATCTTCTTTTTGAGCATTGAGTTTATTTTGCAGATAAGTTTGCTGAGTCAGCACTGAATCTTCAATAATGCGTTGGAAAATTTGGGTAACATATTGCGGATCGAGCTGATAATTCTCTGCTTCCGAAAAATTAACTAATTCTTGCAATAACGCTTTTTCACGCTCTAAATCTCGCAGCGGTTTTTGCGTGATTTCCTTGCTACGCACCACATCAAATGCCAAACGGTGGCGTTCGGCAAGTAGCTTTAATAAATTGCGATCAAGGGTGGTAATTTGTGTTCGAATATCGGATAAATCTAAAGACATAGGTACGTTCTCGTTATAATTAATGTTGGAAATTATAACCTGTTCCCAAAGAAAGAAAAGACAAGCGGTCAAATCTGCAAAAAATTTTGCAATTTTGACCGCTTGGTTGTTTTCATTTAACGCTAGTTTGCACCACAGGTTTCAGATGCCGTGTTACCCCAAATCCCTTTGTGTCTGAGTAACGCATCAAGGGTTGGTTTTCTACCTCTGAAGCGTTCAAATAGCACCATTGGCTCTTCTGAGCCGCCACGGGTTAAGATATTATCTAAGAAAGATTGTCCGGTTTCCGCATTGAAAATACCTTCTTCCTCAAAACGTGAATAAGCATCTGCTGAAAGCACTTCCGCCCATAAGTAGCTGTAGTAGCCTGCTGCATAGCCACCGGCAAAAATATGCGAGAAACTGTGTGGGGTTCTTGCCCACTCCACGCCTTTTGCCACCGCCACTTTTTCTTTCACTTCTTTTAACAATGCCAATACTTGACCTTGTTTGTTTGGGCCGTACTCGGTGTGTAGGCGGAAATCGAACAAGCCGAACTCTAATTGGCGTAATACAAACATCGCCGCTTGGAAGTTTTTCGCCGCTAATAATTGCTCTAATTTCGCTTTTGGTAACGGCTCTCCGGTTTCGTAATGCCCTGAAATAAAGGCAAGTGCCTCTTCTTCCCAACACCAGTTTTCTAAGAATTGGCTTGGTAATTCCACCGCATCCCACGGCACGCCGTTAATGCCGGCAACATCGCCCACCTCAATTTCAGTCAGCATATGATGAATACCGTGTCCAAATTCGTGGAATAAAGTGGTGACTTCATCGTGAGTAAACAATGCCGGTTTGTCGCCAATCGGCTTGTTAAAGTTACAGGTTAAATAGGCAACCGGTTTTTGCAGTGAACCGTCTGCCAAGCGTTTTTGGTTGATGCAATCGTCCATCCACGCCCCGCCACGTTTGTTTTCTCGAGCGTATAAATCAAGGTAGAATGAACCACGCAAGCGGTCATTTTTATCAAAAATATTGAAAAAACGCACATCTTTATGCCAAACATCTACACCTTGTTGTTCTTCCACACGCATACCGAAAACACGTTTCATCACTTCAAACAAGCCTGAAAGCACACGATTTTCCGGGAAGTAAGGGCGAAGTTCTTCATCATTCACTGAATATAACGCTTGTTTTTGTTTTTCGCTGTAGAAAGTGATGTCCCATAAATCCAAATGCTCTACGCCAAAGTTTTCTTTGGTGAATTTTTTCAATTCGCACAATTCGTTTTTACCTTGTGCTTTTGAGCGAGTGGCTAAATCGTTTAAGAAATCCAATACTTGTTGCGGATTTTCTGCCATTTTAGTGGCTAGGGAATAATCCGCATAGGTTTTAAAGCCAAGCAGTTGTGATCTTTCGTGGCGTAATTTTAAGATTTCATCAATAATGGCACTGTTATCCCATTTTCCCGCATTTGGGCCTTGATCTGAGGCGCGGGTTACAAAAGCTCTGTACATTTCTTCACGTAGTGCTTTGTTTTCGCAGTAAGTCATCACTGGCAGATAGCTTGGAAATTCAAGGGTAAAGCGGTAGCCTTTTTTGCCTTTGCTTTCAGCGGATAATTTTGCGGCTTCAAGTGCCGATTCCGGCAAGCCTTTCAGTTGGGATTCATCAGTAATTACAATATCCCAACCCATTGTGGCATCTAGCACGTTATTGCTAAATTGTGAGCTAAGTTCCGATAAACGAGCGGAAATTTCGCCATAGCGTTTTTGTTTATCGGCAGGCAAAGAGATGCCTGATAATTCAAAATCTTGTAGGCTGTTTTCAATCGCTTTTTTCTGTGCGGCGGAATAATTCGCAAATTCAGGGCTATTTTTTAGTTTTACATAGCCTTGATATAAGCCTTGATGTTGCCCAGCCCAAGTGCTGTATTCCGATAATAATGGTAAACAGGCTTGATATTCTTCACGCAATTCAGGGGAGTTTTTAACGCCATTCAAATGCCCGACCGGTGACCACGCACGAGAGAATTTATCACCCGCCATTGCTTGTGGCATATAGAAATTTTCCCACGTTGGGTTTTCAATTTTTGCCACCGCCTCAATGGTTTCACGACATTCTTTAATCACGGCTTCCACCGCAGGTTTGATATGTTCAGGTTTGATTTTGGAAAACTCAGGCAAGCCTGTGTAATTTAAAAGAGGGTTAGACATTGTTTTTCCTTATATGATTTTCGGGCGTATGCCATACGCCCCTACATTAAAATTTCACGCTATGGCCGTAGCTTTCAATAATTTTTTGGATACGTTCTAAATCTTCTTTTGGTGGTGGCAACACGCCGTCCAGCTCATATTTATAGCCTAGCGTTTCCCATTTATGAGCCCCTAAACGGTGGTATGGCAACAATTCCACCTTCTCAATATTCTCCATTCCTTGAATAAATTGTCCTAAGCGATGGGCAGAATCATCATCGTCCGTATAGCCCGGTACCACCACATAGCGGATCCAAGTCGGCTTATTCATTTTTTGCAAATAGCGCGCAAAATCAAGGGTACGCTTATTAGACACACCAACTAAATCTTGGTGAATTTCATCGTTAAGCTGTTTTAAATCGAGCAACACTAAATCGGTTACTTCCAACATTTCATCTACCAATGGGCTGTAATGGCGAACAAAGCCGTTGGTATCTAAGCAGGTGTTAATGCCTTCCGCTTTACAGGCTCTGAACCAGTCACGTACAAACTCCATTTGCAACACCGCCTCGCCACCCGAGGCAGTCACACCACCACCGGTCGCTTTCATAAAATGCTTGTAGGTAGTCACTTCTTTCATCAGTTCTTCTACGCTGATTTCCTTGCCACCGTCCAAATCCCAAGTATCACGATTATGGCAATATTTACAACGCATTAAACAGCCTTGCAAGAAAAGAATAAAACGAATCCCCGGGCCATCTACCGTGCCGCAAGATTCGTAGGAGTGATAACGAGCAATAGACATTTACTTACCTCAGACCTCAAAAAATTTTGCCAAATTGTAGCAAATTTTTAGATTGTTCGCAGAAATAAATCAAGCCATCAAACTTTACTCAGCGAGAAATCTCACCTACTTTTTGATCTCTTTCAGAAAATCAACTAATAGCGATTTTTGCGTTTGGGTTAATTCCTGCCAATAACGGTCGGCTTCATCGCTATTCCAATCGAATCCTTCCATACAATCGGCAAAAAAGTAACTGATCGGCGTTTTCAAAAAAGTAGCAATCGCCACCAAATGTGCCACGTTGATCTTATTTGCCCCTCGTTCATAGCGTGAAAGCTGTGGTTGGGAAATATCCACATACTCCGACAATCTCTCCGCCGAATAGCCCATTTCTCTCCGTTTTTGTTGAATGCGTTGACCGACAAGACGGTCGATGTCTGATGCAACTGGTTGTGCCATTTTACTGCCTACTAAGATTATTCATTTTAGGCATATTTTTTGTGATTTATTGCATTGACTGAATATGCTATAAGGCATAGAATTACGATATTAAATGCCTAGAAAGCATATTTTAATTTCAAATTATCCATCTTTATGCATATAAATAAGTTTATATATATTTTATTAACCTGTGTCATCAGCATTGCTATGCTTGGAATAGCTATTTCTGATAAAAAATCGTATAAAACTCAATCAAATCAAATATTAGAAATTCGTAATCAAATTAGAGTTATAGATGGAGATACCTTTGAGCTTAATGATAAGAAAATACGTTTGTATGGTGTAGATGCCTTTGAAAAAGGGCAAAAATGCTATAAACATAATGATGAATTTGATTGTGGAAAATTATCCTCTGAATACCTTACTTTTTTACTAACAGGTAAGAATATTGAATGTACTCATCAATCTTATGATAGATATTCTAGAAGTATTTCAATTTGCAAAGTAGATGGAATTGACGTCAGTAAAATGATGGTAAAACAAGGTTGGGCTAAAGCATATAGAAAATATTCAAGTGATTATATTCAAGATGAAGAATTTGCACAAAAAGAAAAATTAGGTGCTTGGGCTAAAGAATTTATTTCCCCAGATAAACAACGGAGTAATACAAAATGAATAATAGTACTGAAAATAATACCTCTCTTGCTTCTTTTCAAAAAGGTCTTATATCTTCTTTGACACCAGAAGAAAAGAAAGGCTTAGCTAAAGAGTTTTCAAAAGGAATGATTAAGCTACATAGCCATTCTGTAAAAGGTGAAATAGATCGAAATGATCTTTCCAGCAAAATTAATATACTAAATAATGCTGCAAAGACTGCAACTAATTCTGGATCTTCTTTTGAAGCAAAATCTCAGATTAAACACGGCGATACTACAACAACAATAATAACAAAAGATGCTAGAAGTTCAGAAAGTCAAACTAAGTTATATTTAGGAGCATTTGCTTTATTTGCTATTGTTGCAATTGCGTACTTAATAGGTAAATAGTATGAAAATTAGAGTAAATCAGTATTCAGATATAAATGTAATTATAAATTCATTAAATGTTACTGAATTACAAAAACAAGATATAGAATTATACTTAAAAGAACTCATTGGTAGGGATAAAGAACTCTCTGAAATGAAGATAAAAAAATATTCTATGTCTAAAGATTTCTATATTGGTGGTATAAAAATCACATTTTTTATCCGTTCTGATAATTACCTAGATAAACTCAAAAGGATTTTTATAAAAAATGGTATATAGATATCGTTATATAAAACCAGTAGGCGTATATATGGCGGAAAAGCATATAGAGGCTTTTCAGAAATTAGAAAATGAATTAGGTGGTTCAATTCATGATGTAAAAAATTATTTGTATTCGCTATCTGATGATGAATTACATCCTATCTTTGACAAATATGAATATATAGTCAGCCTAGAAGAACAAAAGAAAAAGGGAGGAGCTAGGTCCGCCAGATTATATGCAGAAAAGACATTAAAAAAATGGAAAGATGGTAATGTTGAAATGAGTGGCATCGTTGCTGAAAGATTTTTCAAAATATTACCTATGTTTATGCCATTAGAGATTAAATATAAATTAATAGAAAGCCTATATGATTATTTAGAAGAAAAATCATCTGATGAAATAACCAAGATTTTTTATATTGGCTATGATATAAATATCAATCAATTACAAAAGGAAATCAATGATTTCTTTGATAAAAACTTAATTTCTAAAATTCAATACCAATCTTTAGAAAATAGATTTAACTGGCTTTCTCAAAATGATAGTATTTTAAAACTTCAACTTATAAACCATTTTAACAACCTCAAAAAGAACGTTCTGGTTCAAGATCTAGAACCAACATTAAAAATGCTACTTAGTAAAATAAACAGTAATGATGGAAAATATATTTCTGATCTAGAGCACTCTATTACTATAAGAAAGAAAACAGTAAAAGTTATCTTTCATAAGAAAGCAACTGGAATCATGTATGAGAAACCAAAATCATTTTTTGAGCGGATTTTTTCTTAAGGAAGAAGTATGAAAAAATACTTGCTGACTTTATTCGCACTTAGCATTTCCCTACCAACCCTCGCCTACGATGAAGATTACGGACAAGGGAAACGTTATTCCACCGGTTACTATCTTAAAAACGGTAAGCTAACCGAAAGCAAAGTCGAAAATTGCTCAAACGGAATGCAAGAACAGAGCCATACTTTTGCAAATGGCACGGTGGTGAGTTTCATCAATATCAATCTGGCAATGACAACGGGTGGTAACGGCTATCAAACTGATGCTTATATCAATAGGAAAGAGGCGAAAGAAGTGAAACGATTAAAAGGTATTCCCGCTCACTTTAGAGGTCAGTGTTACCAACCAAAAGCGAAAGGTTCAAAGCAAGTTTATTGTATTTAGCTCTCTCAATTTATTGAAAAACAGCCCAATTCAGGGCTGTTTTATTTTAAAGTATGTTGTTTTAAGGCTATTCCAACCGCTTAACAAGCGGTCGATTTTATAACACTTTTTGCCAAACAGTTTTCGGTAGTAAGTAAACCTCTTTTTCTGCCTTTTCACCTTCGCCGACAATATGCCCGATACCGCTTGCCATTACCGCTAAAGTTACATCAAAAGCATTAATACTGTCGCCATAACCTGCTGTGAGGTTAAACATTGAGCCGTCTGCCAATAGGTAAACGGTTTTCTCGCCCACTTGGTAAGCATTCACATACGGCATTGGCACGCTCATTGGGTGCTGTTTTAAGAACGGCACATCAATTTCTTCGGCAACATGTCCGACGTTTAAAATAAATAAGCCTGATTTCGCCTGTTCAATCATCTTGCCTGAAAGCACGTTTTTCGCCCCTGTTGCGGTGGCAACCACATCGGAAATTTTGATTGCCTCAGCAAGCGGCATTACCATCCAGCCGTCATATTCGGCTTGTAACGCTCTGGCACGATCTAATTCAGCCACAATCACTTTACCGCCGTAGGCTTTTGCTGATGCTGCTACACCTTGCCCTACCAAACCATAGCCGATAACGACTACCGTTTTTTCGTGTAGGCTTAAGTGAGTAGCTTGTAAAAAAGTATGCCACGCTGTCAAACCAACCATATGGCGGTTGTGTAAACCTTCTTTCACTGGCAAATCGTCCCAGTTGAAAATCGGGTAATAAGGTTTCAAACCATTTAAGCGATTCACGCCAGAACCTGTTGCCTCCAATCCTGCTTTCACGCCTGTTTGTAAGCCTTTTGAATGAATCAGCGAGGTTAAATCCGACCCCATTTCGCATAAATGGGTTGGCTGCCAATCTACTGCTTTTTGGAAACTTTCGTGCCAGTCGGCATTGGACATATTTCGCCAAGCGTGAGCATCTGCACCGTGTTCAACTAAATAGGCTACAACATCATCTTGAACTGTAGTTGGATTACAAGTGGTTAAAAACACTTTTGCCCCTTTATCTAGCAAACCTTTCACTAACGGAGCCATTTTCAAATCTAAGTGCATATTGCACGCCAAGCGGACGTGAGATAAATCAGGTAAAGCCTCAACAGCCGCACGTGTACGGGTCATATGTAGTGTTGCCCAATTTAATTCAGCAGAAAAATTTTGATACATTAAAGAAACCTTATATAAACAAATTAATAACATATTGGAATTATACGCTATATTTAAATTTTTGCATTTTTTAAACCTATTTTCACCGCTTGTAAGCGGTCAGTTTTCCGTAAAAATTTGCAAACCTAACCTGCGTGGTATTTGGCTGCGATCTCTTTTACCAGTAAGTCAAAATCACTTTCATAACTCAAATCTTGTTTCACTCGGTATTTTTCAAATTCGCTTAAGGCAAACGATTTAGCGATTTCAGCAGTAACTTTGCCGGCATCTTGTAAAATTTCTCGGTCGGTAGCGGCAAGAAAGCGATTGAGACGGGTTTCCCAATCTGCCATTGTCATAGGAATTTGGCGTTCTGCCATATCTTCTGCCATATCTAAATAAGCCGATACCAGCCGTTGTAATTGTGCCAGCTCATTGTCAGACAGGTAATTTTTGGCAACGACTACATCAAAGGGGTAAATTTTACCCTGCGGAGCGTCTTTCCAATTCGTTAGCCCCATATTCGGTTTTTCGGCATTGGCTCTTGCCATAATCAGTTCAGCAGCAGTATGTCCGTGAATTGCCCAGTGCAATTTATTTTGTACTGTAGCAAAAAAGCGTTTGGTTGCAGTGGCGGTGCGGTCGTAATCCACTGCGGTTGCATAAATGTCGGTGATTTTTTGGTAGAACTTGCGTTCGGATAATCGAATTTCCCGAATGCGGGCGAGCTGTTCTTCAAAGTATTTTTTGCCTAAAATCGTGCCGTCATTTTTTAGCCGTTCATCGTCCATCGCAAAGCCTTTAATCGCAAAGCTCTGTACAATTTCAGTCGCCCATTTGCGAAACTGCACTGCTCGCTCGGAATTAACTTTATAACCTACTGCGATAATGGCAGATAAATTATAGTGCTTCGTCTGGTAGTTTTTTCCGTCTTGGGCAGTTACTCGAAATTTTCGAGTAACTGAATTTTCATCTAATTCCTTATCAAAAAATATTTTTTGTAAATGGTAAGTAATAGTATGAGACTCTACCTCATAAAGTACTCCCATCATTTTTTGGCTTAGCCAAACATTTTCATCAGAGTAAATAGCATCAACTTGGCTTTCCCCTGTTGCCGTGATAAAGGTCAGATATTCTGCCACAGAGGAACGAATTAAATCTTGCTTAGACATCTCTTTCTCCCATATAGAACACTGTAATTATAAACAATATTTCTACAGCTGTGTAAATGAATAACTATTTTTTCGAGCGAGATCACAAAAAAACCGCTTGTGGCATAAATGCCAAAAGCGGTTGATTTTTCTAAAAGTTTTGCAAATTGCTATTACATACTTTCAGTAAAGGTACGGGTAATTACGTCCATTTGTTGCTCTTTGGTTAAAGAGTTGAAACGTACCGCGTAACCTGATACACGAATGGTTAATTGTGGGTATTTCTCTGGGTGTTCTACCGCATCTAATAATGTATCGCGATTTAATACGTTCACATTTAAGTGCTGACCACCCTCTACTGTTGCTTCGTGGTGGAAGTAGCCGTCCATTAAGCCCGCAAGGTTACGTTTTTGTGCTTCATAATCTTTACCTAACGCATTTGGTACGATTGAGAAGGTATAAGAGATACCATCTTTCGCATAAGCAAACGGTAATTTAGCCACAGAAGTTAATGAAGCAACCGCACCTTTTTGGTCACGTCCGTGCATTGGGTTTGCACCCGGTCCGAATGGAGCACCTGAACGGCGACCATCTGGCGTATTACCTGTTTTCTTACCGTAAACCACATTAGATGTGATAGTAAGAACAGACTGAGTTGGGGTTGCGTTGCGGTATGTTTTAAGTTTTTGAATTTTCTTCATAAAACGTTCAACTAAATCAACAGCAATGTCATCTACACGGTTGTCGTTGTTACCAAATTGTGGATATTCGCCTTCAATCTCAAAGTCAGTTGCTACATTTTTCGCTACGCCAACTACTTCACCTGCTTTATTTTTGATTTCAATATCTGTACGGATTGGTTTTACTTTCGCATATTTGATCGCTGAAAGTGAGTCAGCCGCCACAGATAAACCTGCAATACCACACGCCATTGTACGGAATACATCACGATCGTGAAGTGCCATTAATGCCGCTTCGTATGCATATTTATCGTGCATAAAGTGAATGATGTTTAAAGCAGTAACGTATTGCGTTGCTAACCAGTCCATAAAGCTGTCTAAGCGAGTCATTACGTCATCGTAATCTAAGTATTCGCTTGTGATTGCTTCAGATTTTGGACCAACTTGGTCGCCTGATTTCTCATCAATACCACCATTGATTGCGTATAACAAGGTTTTCGCTAAGTTTGCACGAGCACCGAAGAATTGCATCATTTTACCTACAATCATTGGGCTTACGCAGCACGCAATCGCATAGTCATCATTTTGGAAATCCGGACGCATTAAGTCATCGTTTTCATATTGTACTGATGAGGTATCAATAGATACTTTTGCACAGTAACGTTTAAACGCTTCCGGTAACTGTTCAGACCAAAGAATGGTTAAGTTTGGCTCCGGAGAAGGACCCATTGTGTAAAGCGTGTGTAAAATACGGAAGCTGTTTTTCGTTACTAAAGTACGACCATCTAACCCCATACCTGCTAAGGTCTCAGTTGCCCACATTGGGTCGCCTGAGAATAATTGATCGTATTCAGGTGTACGTAAGAAACGCACCATACGCAATTTCATTACTAAGTGGTCGATCAACTCTTGAGCTTCTTGTTCGGTGATTTTGCCTGCTTTTAAATCACGCTCAATATAAATATCTAAGAATGAAGATACACGACCGAATGACATTGCCGCACCGTTTTGCGATTTAACCGCTGCAAGGTAAGCAAAATAAGTCCATTGTACCGCTTCTTGTGCATTGGTTGCCGGTTTAGAAATATCGTAACCATAGCTTGCCGCCATCTCTTTCATTTTGCCTAACGCACGGTGTTGCTCGGCAATTTCTTCACGCAATTGAATAGTTGCTTGAATATCTTCACCGGATTCTAAACGAGCTTGTAATGAAGCAAACTGACGTTGTTTATCTTTCATTAAGAAATCTGCACCGTAAAGTGCCATACGGCGGTAGTCCCCAATGATACGACCACGACCATAAGCATCCGGTAAGCCGGTAATTACGCCTGATTTACGGCAACGTAAAATATCCGGTGTGTAAACATCAAATACGCCTTGGTTGTGGGTTTTACGGTATTCAGTAAAGATTTTTTCAACTTCAGGTTTAAGTTCACGACGATATACCTGACAAGAGCCTTTTACCATATTGATTCCACCAAACGGCATAATCGCACGTTTTAACGGAGCATCAGTTTGAAGACCCACGATTTTTTCTAATGATTTATCAATATAACCCGGTGCGTGTGAAGTAATGGTTGATGGAGTATCGCAATCAATATCGTACGGTTCGTGCGTTTTGTTTTCGACTTTAATCATTTCCATTACATCTGCCCACAATTTACTTGTTGCAGGTGTTACTTCAGCTAGGAAAGATTCATCGCCTTCATACGGTGTGTAGTTTTTTTGGATAAAATCACGCACATTTACTTCAGTTTGCCAATCGCCGGCGGCAAAACCTTCCCACGCTTTTTGTTGAGCGTCTGTTAATTGAGTCATTTTAAGTCCTCTATGTTAGTAAGTTAAAACGGGAAGCGGTTAATTTTTGGTAAAATTTTGCAAAAATTTGACCGCTTGAATCTAAAATCTTAGTGCTTTCTAATGTATAAGAACCACTGCATTAAGCCAATGAAGAAAACGCCACCCACAATATTGCCTAATGTAGCAGGAATAAGGTTCTTAAATACAAAATGAGATAAATCTAAATCCGCAAATTGTGCAGGATCAACATTAATTGCCGTCCAAAACTCCGGAGCGGCAAAATGAGAAATTGCAATTCCCATTGGAATCATAAACATATTTGCCACACAGTGTTCAAAACCGGAGGCAACGAACATTGCAATTGGCAACATCATAATAAAGGCTTTATCGGTTAGGCTTTTACCTGCATAAGACATCCACACTGCGATACATACCATAATGTTACAGAAAATACCTAAACAGAATGCTTCAAACCAAGCGTGATGAATTTTATGCTGTGCCGTATTTAAAATAACCAAGCCCCATTGCCCTTTAGCCGCCATAATCTGACCGCTAAACCACACAAGCAATACAATTGAAATTGCACCGACAAAGTTACCAAAATAAACCACTACCCAGTTTTTAAACATTTGTAGCCAGTTAATTCTTTTACTTGCTCTCGCCACAATCGTAAGGGTTGAAGAGGTAAACAATTCTGCTCCAAATACCACACACATAATAACGCCAAGCGAGAAAACCAAACCGCCAATCAGCTTAGCAACACCCCAAGGCATTCCACTCGCACCTACTTGGGTTGTAGTATAAAATACAAAAGCTATTGCAATAAAACCGCCTGCAGTAATGGCAGAAAGAAAGGAATAAAATTGATTTTTTGTTGCTTTATAAACCGCACCATCTTCTGCGATTTTTGCCATTTCAGCAGGAGAAAACATCAGATAACCTTAATTATGAGAATTGAAAAACCGATATATTTTGAAGGAATTATAGACCTCTTCGTTTCATCTTTAAATAAAATCTTACATAATCAGAGGTATTTCTACTCTTTTTTTTGATGTAGAACAAAATCCCTTAAAAGCACAACATTTAATCAAATTTGAACAAACAAAATATTAACAAATTAACAATAAATTTATGACAGAATATCTCACTTCATTTTTCAGCTTATTCTTCTCTGAACAAAACCAACTCATTACAATGTTTTTTAGCGGGCTACTCAGCTCAACCCTATTGCCGGGAAATTCTGAGATCATTTTTACCACACTTGCAAGCCAGCATATTGTGTCAAATGAAACACCTTACCCATCATTATTTGCTTTAGTAACTGTTGCTACCTTAGGAAACAGCTTGGGTAGCTTAATTACTTATGCTATGGGCTTGTTAGTACCTCACCCGAAAAAAACGGATCGTCGCTATACACAATGGGCATTAGAAAAAAGTAAAAAATATGGCATTTTAGTCTTACTTTTTAGTTGGCTACCCATTGTTGGCGATATTTTCTGTGGGGTAGCAGGCTGGCTCAGATTCAATCTTTGGCAAAGCATTATACTTATTGTAATTGGCAAGCTATTGCGATACCTCTTTCTACTGGCAACACTCTACCCTGTTTTGAAGTATGTTTTATAAAGAACAAAGCGGTTGTTTTTAGTAAATTTTTTACAAAAAACAACCGCTTGTATTTAATTATAAGCCTCTTAACGCTTCGATACGTTTTTCTAACGGTGGGTGGCTCATAAATAATTCTTTACCACGTGCACCATTAATCATAAACGCAGCAAGAGAACCGTGCAACTCTTGTGGCTCGTGAATACGCTGCAAACGTTGTAAAGCTGCAATCATTTTCTCTTTACCTACTAACTGAGCCGAACCTGCATCTGCACGGAATTCACGATGGCGGGAGAACCACATTGCAATCATTGTTGCTAATACACCAAATACCATCTGCAACACAATATCTACCACCCAAAACACTAACGTATTAGTGCTTGAGTTACCGTTTTCATCACGAGAACTTGCCGCAGCAGTTGAAATAATACGAGCTAAGAAAATCACAAAGGTATTTAATACACCTTGTAAAAGCGTCATTGTTACCATATCGCCGTTAGCAATGTGTGCCACTTCGTGTGCGACTACCGCTTCCGCTTCATCTTGGGTCATTGAGTTAAGTAAACCTGTACTTACCGCAACTAACGAATTGCTCTTTGTTGCCCCTGTTGCAAATGCGTTTACATCTGCTGAGTGGTAAATGGCAATATCCGGCATCGGGATATTTGCTTGCTGTGCTTGGCGTTGAACAGTGTTGAATAACCATTGTTCCGCTTCATTACGAGGTTGTTTAATTACTTCTGCCCCAACTGAGCGTAACGCCATTGATTTAGATAAAAACAGGGAAATTAAAGAACCACTGAAACCAAATACTAAAGAAAGAATTAAAATCCCACCAACGCTTTGCCCTTGAATACCGGTTACATTAAAAATAATATTTAAAACAATCCCTAAAACAAAGGTAATCGCTAAGTTGGTTAATAAGAATAAAATGACACGTTTTGCCATAATGTTGTAAATCTCCAAAAATAATAGATGCAATGTTGCCTAATTAAGATAATGCTTTTGTCAGCAAATTCAAGAGTTTGTTCACAATTATTCCCATAAATTTAACTGCTTATTTACTTTTTTCTCGGGAAAATGCACATTTAAGCCGATTAAGCGGATTTTTCGCTTATTTCTACGGACAAAAATTTGCTCTAATAATTCCTCAAATCGCTGGTAGGCAAAGCCTTCGGTAGTTCGCTCAAGCGTGGTTTGGGTAAAGTCATCAAACTTCAATTTTATGCCTAATTTTTTAAATTCAGCTAACGGCACACCTGACCAGTTCCGCTGAATTCTAAATGCTAATTTATCAAATAGCTCCGCAATCACTGATTTGGCTTGCTCAAACGTCCAAATATCATCAAGTAACGTATTTTCTACCGCTAATGACTTTCTTGGGCGATAAGGCTCTACTACTCTTTCGTCTATGCCGTGGCTAAAATCCCACAATCTTTGTCCAAATTTACCAAATTCACGGTAAATCATCGCTTTTTCTGCTTGCTGAATATCGCCACAGGTTTCAAAACCAAGCTGCTTTAATTTTTCATTAGTTACTTTGCCTACGCCGGGGATTTTTGCAAGCGGTAGATTTTTCACAAAATTTTGCACTCCATCAGGGGTAATCACAAACTGCCCGTTAGGTTTGTTTTGATCGGAGGCAATTTTGGCTAAAAATTTCAGCGGAGCAACGCCGGCAGAGGCGGTTAATTTCAGTTCATTGAAAATATCATTACGGATAGCCTCTGCAATCCAAGTGGCAGAACCTGAATAAAGCTCGCAATCACTCACATCTAAATAGGCCTCATCAAGGGAAAGGGCTTCGATAATATCAGTATAGCGATGAAAAATTTGGTGAATTTGGGCAGAAACCGCTTTATACAACGGCATATTCACCGGCAATAAAATTAAATTCGGGCATTTTTTCAAGGCGGTTGCGGTCGCCATCGCACTATGCAAGCCAAATTTTCGAGCTTCGTAATTGCAAGTTGTCAGCACACCACGTTGATTTGCACTGCCACCTACCGCCACCGGCTTGCCGACCAAAGACGGATTTTCCCGCATTTCCACCGCAGCATAAAAGCAATCCATATCAATATGGATAATTTTCCGCTGACTTTTGCTTTGATTCGACATTTGCAAAATTCCCCAACAATCACACCGCTTGCAATAAAACAACTGTATATAAAAACAGTTTTATTTTATGCCCTTATTGTTAAAATTTCAAGATTAAATCAATATTAAAAAAGGATAAAAAATGCTCTACGGTTTAGCCATTGTGCTAATTCCCCTTTTTCTTGGTTATCTAATCACCGTTAAAAACCACCGCTATATGGCGATTGTCAATAAAGTCGTGAACATCTGCCTTTACCTGATTTTGTTGGTGATGGGGATTTCGCTCGGGCAAATTGACAACATCTTAACCGAGTTGCCACAAATCGGCGGAATGGCGTTTAGTTTAGTTGCTATTTTGCTTCTCTCAAACATTGCAGGTTTAGTGATTTACGACAGATTACAACCAATGAAAAGAGAGCAAATCAGCCAAGACGAACTCCCTTCTCGTCTGCATTTACTCATTGATTCCTTTAAATTAATCGGCGTAACCTTATTAGGCGGCATTATTGGCTATTACACTAAAGGCTCTGTAGATTTCCCTTTACACGCAAGCACTTATGTTTTAGAAGTGATGATTTTCGGGGTGGGTATTCAGCTTCGCAATAGCGGTATTCCATTGCGAGAAGTATTCTTTAACAAACGGGGCATTTACACTTCAATTGTGATGATTGCAAGCTCGCTAATTGGTGGCATAATTGCCTCATTTTTACTCAATATTTCACTTGCTAAAGGCTTAACCTTTGCGTCTGCTTTCGGTTGGTATTCCCTTTCAAGTGTGCTGGTGAACGATGCTTGGGGTCCGATTTACGGCAGTATTGCTTTTTTTAATGATATTTCTCGTGAAATTTTATGTCTGTTTTTAATACCGCTCTTTATGCGACAATTCCCCTCAACCGCAGTCGGCATTGGTGGAGCAACCTCTCTTGACTGTATGCTCCCAATCATTCAAAAATCGGGCGGTATTCAAATTGTGCCACTTGCCATTAGTTTCGGCTTTATCGTCAATTTAGCCGCCCCGTTATTATTGGCGATTTTTATTGGGTTAGAGGGTTAAACTACCGAAATTCCGCCTCCATTGACTTGGGCTAACAAAATGTTTAGTTTTAAAATGTTGGCGGAAAGAAGTAGCCGTTTGAAAGCCTATTTCTGCTGCAATTTGCTCTATACTCAAATCACTGCTCTCCAATAATTCTCTTCCCCGTTGCAAGCGAGTTTCTATTAACCATTCGCCTACTGCCATACCTGTCGCTTTACGAAAATGGCGAGTAAAGGTACTACGACTCATTGCTAAACGTTCAGCAAGTTCATCAATAGTATGTGCATTATTTAAATTTTCTCTTAGAAAATCCAATAATTGATTGATAGTTTGGTTATTGGTTCGTGTTGCAATCGGCTGTTCAATAAACTGTGCCTGTCCCCCATCTCTATGAGGAGCAGAAACCAACATTCTTGCTAAACGATTACTTACTTTCACACCGTGAAATTTTCGTACAATAGCTAAGCAACAATCTAAACCAGCCATTGCTCCAGCAGAAGTAATTAACCTATCTTGTTCAACATAAAGAGCATTTAAATCTAGTTTTATCTGTGGAAAACGCTGACTGAAATCAGCTTCAGCAAGCCAATGTGTTGCCGCCATCTTGCCGTTTAATAAACCACTATAAGCTAACGCATAAGTGCCATAACATAGACCTATAATTGTTGCACCACGCTGATAGTTTCGTTGTAAAGCCTCGCTAAATAGTGAGCTAGGTGGTGTATTAAGATCTGCCCACCCTGCAATAACAATGAGATCTGCTTCATCTAAGTAATTTAAATCCTCATCGGCAGAAATTGTAATTTTCCCACCATTTCCGACCGCTTGCAGTTGTTCTTCTGAAACCGTTTTGCATTCAAAAAGTGGCAATCCATCTATCTCCGCCATAAAAATCATTTGCGGAGGTACGAGAACGATAGGATTGAAATTTGGGTAAAGCACAAAAGCGACTTTAGGCAAATTCATTATTTTTTCCTAACAAATAAAATTGACCCAATTCTTTCGATTACTGCTCTAAAAGTCAATATTTCTTACTGCTATTTTTGCCGATAATACCCCTCATCAACAAGCAGTCATTTTTAATGAAATCTCACATAAAGGAAATATTATGAAATTAAAAGCTACTCTTGCTTCTCTCACATTAAGCTCAATGCTTATCAGTACAGCAAATGCTGAAATTAGTTATCAACATATTCGTAACGCTACGGCAAAAATAACTTATGGCGATGCCACTTTTTTAGTTGATCCTTACTTAGCTGAAAAAGGCAAATATGCCGGTTTTGCCGGCACTAAAAATAGTGAACAACGCAATCCTATGATTGATCTGGCTGAACCTGTAGAAAATATTCTAAAAGGTATAGATGCGGTTATTGTAACGCATACTCACGATGATCACTGGGACGAAGTTGCACAAAAATTAATTGATAAAAATTTACCGATTTTTGTACAGGATGCAAATGATGCTAAGATTATTCGTGCTCAAGGATTTAAAGATGTGCGAGTAGTCGGTAAAAATACGGAATTTAAACAAGTAAAATTATCTAAAACAGGTGGTCAGCACGGCACAGATGCTATGTATTCCACCCCTGCTTTAGCTGAATTATTAGGTAATGCAATGGGCGTAGTATTCAAATCTGAAAATGAGAAAACCCTTTATATTGTGGGCGATACTATTTGGAATGAACAGGTAGAA
>NZ_JBXGGI010000109.1:0-2542 GCF_056854775.1 Mannheimia sp. | reverse complement strand
TCTTGGCTAGATAAGCACGAAACAGTGTTTGCGATGCAAACCTTGCGAGATCAAATCGGGCAACACGTTTTCCCGATTCATCGTTTAGACCGCCCAACCTCCGGAGTACTTCTGTTTGCCCTAAACAGCGAAACGGCACGTTTAATGAGTGAACAATTTGAACAACATCAAATCCAAAAAAGCTATTTAGCGGTTGTGCGAGGTTATTTGCAAGGTGAGGCTCGGATTGATTATCCGCTGAAAGTGATTTTAGATAAAATCGCCGATAAATTTTCGCAAGAAAAAGAGGCTCAACAGGCAGTTACCGATTACAAAGGGTTAGCAACGGTGGAAATGCCTTATGCGGTTGGTAAACACCAAACCGCACGTTATAGTTTGGTGGAACTTTTTCCACAAACCGGGCGGAAGCACCAACTTCGTCGCCATTTGAAACATCTTTTCCACCCGATTATAGGGGATAGTAAATATGGCGATCTACACCAAAATCGAGCCTTAAACGAAAAATCAGGCGTGAGCCGTTTAATGTTACACGCCCATAAATTACAATTTCAGCACCCCAAAAATTTGCAAAAAATTGAGATAATTGCACCGCTTGATGAACAATGGCGACAACTCTTTACATTTTTTGACTGGAACTTTACGCAATACTATTAGACAAAGACGAGGAAGATATGGATAATTCACTTCTATCACTCACACACGAACAGCAACAAGCTGCCGTGGAAGAAATTCAAAAACTGATGGCAGAAGGTATAAGTGCCGGAGAAGCCATTCAAATTATTGCTAATCAATTAAGAGAAAAGCACCAAAAATCGGAGAAAATGAACAATGAATAAATTATTCACAGTACTTACCTTAGCGATGGTATCTCACTATAGTTTTGCAGCAGCAGAAAAGCCTGTTACTAAACCATTAGACGGGAAACCTGCTGTCGCAATACAGATTTTTGATGTAAGTGGTAAAGTTGCCAAACCAATTCAAGGCAACAAACTCAATATTGCTAAAAAACAAAATAGACTATGTTGGAACAGCATTAATGTGCCTGTAGAAGGTAAAGTGATGATTGCAGAAGCAATTTATGCTCCGGCAAAATCAAAAGCTATTTCTGAAGGTTCTCAGGTTCAAGCATCTCCAGATGGCACGAGTAATACTATTATTACCAATTTAAATAATGTAACCGAAAAATATCTGAGTCGTTGTTGGGACTTTGGCAAAACCGATCCCATCGGAAAATACAAAATGGACGTTCAAATTAACGACCAAGTTTTCAAAGGCTTAGAATTTGAAATTGTAAAATAAACAAAAACCACAGAGCAATCTGTGGTTTTTTACTATATTCTTTTTAAAATCGCTAAATTCGCCATTAAATAATCTTGGCTTTTCACAAACGCTTTCGAGTCTTCCCAGGTTTCTAACTTCTGATTTACGCATTGATTAAACCGCTCAAGCACGCTTGCTTTCTCTTCCGCAATACGAATAAAATCTGCCAGCTGTTGCTCCAATTTATAGCTATTTTCTTGTTGCATTGCATTTGCAATTTCTTGTTCAAATTTGGCCGCTTGTCCAACCAAATAGCCACGCTGAGCTTTACTTAAACTGCTTAGCCACATTCCGTCTGCTTTTGGCATTGCTTCAACTAAGTTAAATAAATCGCTTAAATTGCCTTGTTTTATTTCAAATTCCAACTCAGAAATAGCCTCTTCGCCATATCGGTTTTTAATTAAGCCTTGATCTAATGCTACTTCAATTTCAGACGTTCCAACCTTAAATAACCAAATTTGGCGAGTGAAATCCGTGCTAAAAATAGTTTGCAGACTATTAGCAATTTGCTCTGCATTCTCAAACGGCAAATTAAATTTTTCAACTAACGCAAGAAAATCAGGCTGATTAGTTGGAAGAGATAAATTATATTCAGGGCGAATATGTAATCCACCTACAATTTCGCCTTTGGTTTTAAGCGTAATCTCAAATTGATGGTTTTGCGAGCGAACTCGTAGTCCCATCTTCTGTGAAGCAAAAAACTGCTCTGGAGTGTCATAATAGCTATTGCCTAGCGTTTGGGATTTCTGCTCAAGCAATTCAAATGCTTTTACACTATTTAACCAATTTTCAATTAACGAAATGTTATGCGATTCGAGCATTATTTTCAGCTCAATTTCTGCTTGATTTTTGTTTTCCATTTCACACTACTCTACAACGTTGTATAATCAAGCGGTCATTTTATCAATAAATTTTGCAAAATGTTTTCTAAAATTCAGCATAAACTCAATAACTTTGTCCAACGTGGGCTAGACAACCATTTACGCCTTGCGGTTACAGGCTTAAGCCGTAGCGGGAAAACTGCCTTTATTACCAGTCTTGTTGATCAGCTTTTACATATCAACAAAGCAGGTAATACGCATTTGAATTTATTTGCTCCGGCTCGTAACGGGCAAATTCTGTCCGTTAAGCGAGTCGAACAGGGTGATTTAACCATTCCTCGTTTTGAATATGACAAAAACCGCCAATGCTTTGAAGCTAATCCGCCTCGTTGGTCAAATTC
>NZ_JBXGGI010000108.1:0-17494 GCF_056854775.1 Mannheimia sp. | reverse complement strand
ATATTTCAACGCACTTTCCGGCGAAGCCCCAAATAGAGTGAAATTTTCTCCTTGCATATAGAACATATAAGGGCTTGGATTGTTAATTTTTAACTGCTTATAGCTGGCAAGCGTGTTCGGGCAAGGCAAGCTAAAACGGCGAGAAGGCACAATTTGGAATACATCACCAATGTTAATATGGTGCTTGAGTTTTTGGACAATCGCCTTAAAGTCTTCATCTTCAATATTAGCAGTTGCTTCATCTGTTGCTGCTTTAATTTCTAGTGAAAGCTCGGTTTCAGCAAGATTTGCAAGTTTTTGATAAAATTCGACCGCTTGTTGTTGGAGATGAGATTGCTCGCTTGGCTCAAAGCAAAACGTATTTAGCATTGCTTTTTCTGTTTGATGATCGATTGTAACGAGCTGCTCTGCTAAATAAAAACTGTAATCAGGACAGCTTAAGCCATCATCTTGCAGGCTGATGTTTTCCATCGGAATAAAATTCGCCACTAAGTCGTAACTAAATAAACCACCTAAATAGATTGGCGATGCTGAATTTGCAAACAGCCGGCTGACAGTGCGTAAACCATCAAAAACAGTAGTGGTTTTGAGTTTACTGTCTTCATCTAAATGGTTGCTGATGGTTGGGAATGTGGCTTGCAAGCGGTCATTTTTGCTTAAAAATTTGCAAATTGGAGCTGGAGAAAGTTGGTTTAACGCTTTTTCAATCAATGGCAATACAGCTTCGCCGTTTTTGGTTAAGGCGTGAAAAGTAACCTGTTGATCTTCACAAAAAATATGCACAGCGGATTTGGCAAACAATAGACTTTTTAAACTGTTTTTGCTCTGAATTTCGGCAGAATCTAATAATAAAGTATGCGTACGTTCGCCACATAACGCATAGTAAATGTGGGTTGTATCTGAAAAGTAAGGAAGCTCTGTTTGGGTAATAGTTAAATAAGACATTGCAAATTCCTATAGAAAATTTATTTTGTACTATTAAACTAGTACAAAATAAATAAGTCAAGCAATTATTGTAGATATTTATAGAGCTTCGGGCATATTGGTGTATAATTAGCCCAATTTTTATCAAGCGAAAGGCGTGAAGACGATGACTACGCAATTTTTTTATATTCACCCCGATAATCCACAGCAACGATTAATTAATCAAGCGGTAGAAATTATTAAAGATGGTGGTGTGATTGTTTATCCAACCGATTCAGGCTACGCCTTAGGTTGTGCGATGGGCGATAAGCACGCAATGGATAGAATTGTCGCAATTCGTAAATTGCCGGAAAATCATAATTTCACCTTAGTTTGTAGTGATCTATCTGAACTTTCTATTTATGCGTTAGTGAATAATCAAGCCTATCGCTTAATTAAAAATAACACGCCAAACCCTTATACTTTTATTCTGCCTGCAACCAAAGAGTTGCCTCGTAGATTGATGACAAAGCGTAAAACGGTGGGAATTCGTGTGCCGAATAATGCGATTGCGTTAGCTTTAATTGCGGCACTCGGTGAGCCAATTCTTTCTTGCTCGTTGATGTTGCCTGATACTGAAATGACGGAATCTGACCCTGATGAAATTCGTATGCAATTAGAGCATAGGGTCGATCTAATCATTCACGGCGGTTATTTAGGGCAACAACCGACAACGGTGATTGATTTAACCGAAGATGCTCCGGTCGTTATTCGAGAAGGTTCGGGCGATCCAACGCCGTTTAATTAAAATTACCCTATCTCCCATAAAGGGAGATCTACTAAAATTCAGACGCTTGTGAAAGCGACAAAAGGAACTTTATGACAACTTTTCAAAAGAAACCAAGCCACACTTTCCGCTCAGAGAGAAACGCGGATAATCGTCCATCTTTCAAAAAAGGCGAGCCGAAATTAAATGAGAAATCTGAACGCAAATTCGGTAAAACCTCAGAAAAACCACAACGTCCAATTTCTAAGCCATTAACGGCGAGTGTTGCAAAAAAAGTGGAAAAAACAACCGCTAGTGAGACGGTATCTCAAGAGAAAAAAGCCAAGGTAGTGGGCGAAAAGCTACAAAAAATCTTAGCTCGAGCAGGGCAGGGGTCTCGCCGAGAGTTGGAAGAGATTATTGCTAGCGGGCGTGTGAGTGTAGACGGAAAAATTGCTACTTTGGGCGACCGTGTGCAAGTGAGTTCTTCTACCAAAATCCGTATTGATGGGCATTTAGTGAATTTAATGCCTGCTCAAAAAGAGGTTTGCCGAGTATTGATGTACTACAAACCGGAAGGGGAGTTATGTACACGTTCAGATCCTGAAGGACGAGCAACGGTGTTCGATCGCTTACCTCGTTTAACGGGGGCTCGTTGGATTGCAGTTGGGCGTTTAGATATTAACACTTCGGGATTATTACTCTTTACTACAGATGGCGAGCTTGCTAACCGTTTAATGCACCCAAGCCGTGAAGTGGAGCGTGAATATTCAGTGCGTGTGTTCGGCAATATTGACGATGCAATGTTGCAACGCTTACGCAAAGGTGTGCAGTTGGAAGACGGTCCGGCTAACTTTAAGCAAATTAAAGTAGTTGGCGGAACCGGCTTAAACCAATGGTTTGATGTAACTTTAACCGAAGGGCGTAACCGTGAAGTTCGCCGCTTGTGGGAATCACAAGGGGTGGAAGTGAGCCGTTTAATCCGTATTCGTTACGGTAACATTAAATTAGATAAAGGCTTACCGCGTGGCGGCTGGGAAGAGATGGGGCTTGAGCAGGTGAACTACTTGCGTGAGCTGGTTGGCTTGCCGGCAGAAACAGAAACCAAAGTGGACGTAACTGCAAACCGTCGCCGTACTAATATTCGTCAAATTCGTAAGGCAGTTAAGCAGCACCAGAAATATCGTGGTTAATCAATGAGAAATAGAGAGCTGATTATTTGTATAATCAGCTTTTTTGTTATTTTTAAGTTAATAAAATTTAGAGACAAACATAATAGCTTGATTTATGATTGCAGCTCTTATTTATATTAAAGTTGGAGTAAAAGGATGTCTTGGGATATTGTAGTAACACTGGCAGTAACTTTTATTGCGGTGTTTTTATTTGCAACTGAAAAAATTCGTATGGATGCGGTTGCTGTTTTAGTTTTATCGTCATTAGTATTATTAGGGCAAATTGATACTAAATCCGCATTAAGTGGATTTTCAAATTCTGCAACAGTTACTGTTACTGCAATGTTTGTGTTAGCGGCAGGTTTACAGAATAGCGGAGCATTAGATAGCATCGGTGGCTTACTGGCAAAAGTTAAAACGCCTTGGGTATTCATATTAGTATTATGTGGCGTAAATGCGGCAATTTCGCCTTTTGTGAATAATACAGCAGTCGTTGCGGTATTAATTCCAATCGTGATTGCAGCATCACAAAATATTAATCTCGCACCGTCTAAATCCTTAATTCCTTTATCTTTTGCTTCCCAAATGGCTGGGGTTTGTACTCTGATTGGGACATCAACTAATTTATTGGTAAACTCCATTGCACAAAATCAAGGGCATTCAGGCTTCGGAATGTTTGAATTTGCTCCTTTAGGGATTATTTTCTTCTTAGTTGGTACGGTTTATTTATTATTGACCAGTCGCTTCTTATTACCTGAATCACGCTTGCAACTTGAAGAAGGGGTAGGATTTGGTAAATATGTCTCTGAATTAAAAGTAAATAAAAATTCTGTTTTAATTGGTAAGAGTTTAGCCGAATCTGGTTTAATTGAAGAATTTAGTTTGTTTGCTGTAGGTTTACTACGAAATGGGGAACGTTTATCTACTCCAAGCCATCAAATATTACAGAAACACGACATTATATTACTGCGTGGAGAATCGGCAGATTTATCAGGTGCACGTGAAAAATATGGCTTACATCACGTTGTTTATGGTCGCCGAGATCTTGATGAAGATGATTTTGATGATTTAATGATAGCAGAAGTGATGATTTCCCCAACTTCACGTTGGGTGGGGGGCACAATTCCGATTTTACAACAACGTTGGAATAAAGATGCTACCGTATTAGGATTGCAGCGTCGTAGCCGAGTCATTAGGGAGCGTTTGCGTGGTATCAGCTTTAAAATGGGGGATATCCTGTTATTAACGTTACCAAAAGAAGATATGGACGATTTACGCAAAGATAAAGATTTTATTGTACTCTCTTCTGATTTAGTGAAAACAGAAGAATCTTGGCGTGCTAAATTTGCTTTATGGGTAATGGTTGGTGTAGTTGGTACAGCAGCAATCGGCATTGTACCTATTGCGATAAGTTCTCTAGTTGGTGCTGTTGCAATGTGTTTAACGGGTTGTTTAACGGCAGATGAAGCTTACCAATCCATTGACTGGAAAATTATTTTAGTAATTGCCGGTTTACTTCCCCTTGGAGAGGCTATGGCAAACAGTGGAGCTGCTCAATTTATTGTAGATAATACACTTGGCAAAGTAGGGCATTTTGGTCCGTTAGTGGTGCTTGCGGTGCTTTACCTACTTACTTCGGTATTAACGGAATTTATGAGTAATGCCGGTACTGCCGTATTACTAACACCAATTGCAATTTCAACGGCTCAAGTTTTAGGTGTTGATGCCTCGCCATTTATTATTGCAGTAATGTTTGCAGCGGCAACCAGCTTTATGACACCGGTTGGTTATCAAACTAATACGATGGTTTATGGGGCAGGTGGCTATAAATTTAGTGATTTTATCAAGATTGGCTTACCGCTCAATATTATATTCTGGATTTTAGGCGTGATTTTTATTCCTATGTTCTTCCCGTTTAATCCATAATAAACGAAAAAAAGTGGCTAATTATTTAGCCACTTTTTTGTTTTCTTTTTAGTGTCCGCTTAACACTTTCGCTGGTTCTAGTTTCGTTGCTCGATTAGCCGGGTAAAGGCTGGCAAACAAACTTAATACAATAGTTGCAATGAGTACATAGCCGACATCTTGCCAATGTAATTCACTTGGTAGGAAATCAACAAAATAAACGCCGTCTGAAAGTAATTTTACGCCAAAGAAACCTTCAATTGCTTTAATGATAGCGGTCAAATTTAGCGATAAAATTACGCCTAAAATAATACCGAATAAAGCCCCTTTCATACCCGAAAGTAAACCATACCATAAGAAAATACGGCGGATAAAACCATTATTTGCCCCAAGTGTTCGCATAATTGCAATATCGCTTTGCTTATCTTTTACTGCCATAATTAGCGTAGAGATAATGTTGAAACACGCAACCCCAATGACGAGTACCATTGCGATATACATCACGGTGCGAACCAGCTGAATATCGTTATACATATAGCCGAATTTTTCGATCCAAGTATTTAAATAAAGTGGCTGTGGGTAACCATTAAGCTGGGGCATCTCAAGACTCTGCACCGCAAATGGATTGCTTAAACTCATTTCAATACCTGAAACTTGATTTGGCTGATATTCCATCAGCTCTTGGGCTTTATTGAGCGGAATTAACGCATAGCTATGATCTAACTGACCATCTAAGCGTAACACCCCGGTAACAGGCATATTAAAACGCAGAGGTTGAGCTAATTTGCCGTCTTCCGTCGGTTGGGGAATCAGTAATGTTACCTCATCGCCGGCTTCTACTTCGAGGGCTTTTGCAATACCTGCTCCAAGAATTAAGCCATCTTCATCAGCTTTAAACTGAGCAGTAAAAGCCTGCCACTGTTCCGCCGGAATAAATTGGCTGAGTTTGCTCACCTGATCTTGTTTGTGTGGATCTACCCCTCTCACCTGTGCAATTTTAAGCTGTGAACCATTTTCAATTAAGGCAGTGAAGCTCACAAAGGGAGAACTAGCGGTGATATTTTCCGATTTTTTTACCAATGCTTCTAGTTTTTGGCTATCTGCAATGGGTTGGGATTGATTACCTCGAAATGAAACCAGCTCTGCGTGTGGCACAACTGAAAGTACACGGTTATTCAGCTCACGCTCAAAACCATTCATCGCACTTAGCCCGATAATCAACACCGCTACACCGAGTGCAATACCGATACTTGAAAACCAAGAAATCAGCGAAACCAGCCGGTTTTTCTGTTTGCCTCTTTGGTAACGCCAGCTAATAAAAAAGGGTGTACTCATAAGCTTCCCTCGCTTAGTACCCCATCTCGCATTACAAGGTTGCGTGAAAGTTTATTCGCAAGGTTTAAATCGTGCGTAACCAATAAAAAGGCAATGTTTTGCTCTTGGTTTAGCTGCTGAATCAGCTCAAAAATGCTTTCGGTCGTTTTTTGGTCTAAATTCCCTGTGGGTTCATCGGCAAGCACTAAGGCTGGGTTATTCACCAAAGCTCGTGCAATTGCCACACGCTGACGCTCCCCACCGGACAATGCAGATGGACGATGTGTAATTCGATGAGCTAATCCGACCGCTTGTAGCATTTTTTCTGCTCGATTTGCCGCTTCGGTTTTATTCTGTTTGCCAATTAACATTGGCATCATCACGTTTTCAAGAGCGGAAAAATCCGCCATTAAGTGATGAAATTGATAAACAAAGCCTAAGTTTTGGTTACGCAATAAGGCTAATTTATCAGAACTTAAATGTTGTAATGACTGTCCACGCACCCACACTTCGCCTGAACTGGGTTGATCTAGCCCACCAAGCGTATGCAATAAGGTACTTTTACCTGAGCCGGAGCTACCGACAATCGCCACTAACTCACCTTCATTCATCGAAAACGAAACATCTTTTAGCACTTGAACTTTTTGTTCGCCTTCGTCATAAAATTTGCTGATATTTTCACAGCGAAGTAATTCTGTCATTTTATTTCCGTTATTTATTCGTATCTTAATGCCTGAGCTGGCTCAATTTTTGAGGCTCGATATGCCGGGTAAATGGTACAAAGTAGCGAAAGTAAAATCGAAATGCCTACAATCACCGCAATTTGTGTACCTGAAATCAAGGTTGGTAAATGAATTGTCGGGTTGAGTAAGAGAATAATCTGATCCAAATTAGACACTACCAGCACGCCAAGCAATCCACCGATAATTGAGCCAATCACGCCCACAATCGCTCCTTGAAATACAAAAATCTGCATTACTTGTTTTTTAGTTAAGCCTTGTGTTTGCAAAATTGCAATCTCGCCCTGTTTATCTACCACCATTAGGCTCAATGAGGTAACAATGTTTGAAATAGCAACCACAATAATCAAACTAATCAACAAGCCCATCATATTTTTTTCCATTTTTACCGCTTGGAAAAATTCGCCTTTTTGTTCACGCCAATCGCTGATTTTGTAACGTTCTGCATCAAAATGGTTGCCAAGTTCGGTAACTTGGAAGGGATCTTGCAGATACAAACGTACGCCTTGTACTTGATCTTCGGTAATTCTCAGTAATCTGCCGACATCAGCTAAATTGGCAAATAGCGTAAATTCGCTCGCCTCACGATTAGAGTGGTAAATGCCTGAAATTTCAAATAAACGCTGTACCGGTACACGTCCCATTGGGGTGTATTGGCTGTTTTCGGTAATCATTAACCGCAATTTATCACCCACGTTTAAATTAAGTTTATTAGCCAAACGAGAACCAACCAGCACCTTAAATTCACCTGTTGGCAATAATTGAGGCACATTTTGATCAACTAATAGCGGATCGTCTGTAGCATTTTCAACACCAATCAGCTGCCCGGCATTAATGCCTTCCGAGCTTTGAATGACCACGTTCGCACGGTTAATCACCACACTTTGTGTGGCAAATGCAGGCAAAGCGAGTTTTTCTTGTTTGGAAAAATGTCCTTCCTGTGGCGTAATCATGGCGTGTGGTAAGGTAGAAAGCAGATTATTTTTCTGCATATTTTCCAACCCATTCATAATCGATAGCACAATGACCAACGCCATCACACCTAGCACAATGCCAAGGCTTGCAAGGTTGGTTACAAGCCGCCCGAAACGGTCTGCACTTTTCGATCTAAAATAACGAAAAGCAATAAAAAAAGGGGTTAAATTCATTTGGTTCTTCTAAAAATAGATCGATACAAGCGGTTTTTTACTTACCTGTTGCCACAAATTCTTCCATATTTTGTGTAACTTTGTTTACGAGTGTCGTAACTGCAGAATCACTTGCCCACGCAACGTGGGGCGTAATCAGTAAATTCGGTAAACGTCTTGCTGCAAGTATTAGCGGATTATCTTTCTCTGGCGGCTCTTTTACCAATACATCAAGTGCTGCACCTGCAATTTTACCTTGCTCAAGTGCGTTCAAAAGTGCCTGTTCATCAATTAACGGACCTCGTCCTGTGTTGATAATATAAGCCGTTGGTTTCATTAAGGCTAAGGTTTCAGCATTAATCAAATTTTTCGTTTTATCGGTTAAAGGGCAATGTAGGGAAATAATATCCGCCTGTTTAAATACCTCTTCAAAAGCGGTATAGCCTTCACGAATTTCCGTTGCTCCTTGATGTTCTGCAAAAATCACCTTCATTCCGACCGCTTGTGCAAGGCGAGCCACTTCCGCACCGATATTCCCTTTGCCGAAAATCCCTAAGGTTGAGCCTTGAATATCCTGAATTGGATAATCGACATAGCAGAATTGTCCACAAGTTGCCCAGCGGTCTGAAGTAATCAAATCACGGTAATAATCGGCTAAACGATGTTTAAGGGAATAGATCATACCAATCACGTGTTCCGGCACAGTAACGGTTGAATAGCCTGTTACATTCTTAACGGCAATGCCAAACGCTTTCGCTGCCTCTAAATCCACATTATTTGTACCTGTTGCCGTGATCGCAATTAATTTTAACTTGGGTAATTTAGCCAGCAGATCACGCTGTAATAACACCTTGCTGGTAACAATAATATCGGCATCTTTCACACGCTCAAAGGTTTGCTCGGCTGTGGTGGAATCATATTCTGTCCAAGTGTGAGCAAAGTGAGGACGAGGGATTTCGTGGGTGGCAGGAATACCTGTACGGTCAAGAAAAACAATATTGAGCATAGCTTCTTCCTTATTAATGGAGAATCGCAGAGTAGGAATGTGAATTATAGGGGCAAACTGTAATTTGCCCCTACGGTGTTAATTTGAAGTATCGATTTCAGCAAAGGATTTCACTAAATCATCAACAGCTTTCATTTGTGAAACAAAGGCTTCTAATTTAGCAAGCGGCAATGCTGATGGGCCGTCACATTTTGCAGAGTTTGGATCTGGGTGAGCTTCCAAGAATAACCCAGCTAAGCCAATCGCCATACCTGAACGGGCAAGTTCGGTTACCTGATCACGGCGACCGCCAGATGCAGCTCCGAACGGGTCACGGCATTGTAGAGAGTGAGTCACGTCAAAAATCACAGGGCAACCTTTCGACACTTTTTTCATAATGCCGAAACCTAACATATCCACCACTAAATTATCGTAACCGAAGTTAGTACCACGGTCACAAAGAATCACGTTTTCATTACCGCACTCTGCGATTTTTTCCACGATATTGCCCATTTGCCCCGGACTTAAAAATTGTGGTTTTTTCACGTTAATTACTGCACCGGTGCGAGCCATCGCCTCTACTAAATCGGTCTGGCGAGCTAAGAATGCTGGGAGCTGAATCACATCCACCACTTCCGCTACAGGCTTGCACTGATAAATTTCGTGAACGTCAGTGATGATATTCACCCCAAAAGTCTGTTTTAACTCTTGGAAAATTTTTAACCCCTCTTCCATACCCGGCCCACGATAAGAGTGGATAGACGAGCGGTTTGCCTTATCAAACGAGGCTTTAAACACATAAGGGACGTTTAATTTCTGAGTGACTTCAACATATTGCTCACACACTCTCATTGCCATATCACGGCTTTCCAGCACGTTCATACCACCAAATAGGGTAAATGGCTTGTTGTTCGCTACTTCAATGTTACCAATTTTTACGATTTTATCTGTCATAGGGTTTCCTTGTTTATAAATTCTAATCTGTCAAAAATAATTTGTTCAAATAATATATTATCCACATAAAGAGCTGAACGCTCTGAGGCATCAATCATTTCTTGTGGGGTTACATTTTGAAAATGTAGGCGATAACTAAATTTTAACGCTAATTGAATAATGAATTCTCGCTGGCTACGTCCATTTCCTTCTCTAAATGGGTGTAGAATGTTTATTTCACCGAGATAATAAGCTAATTTCTTGGCAAAAGTAGCTTTGTTATACTTTTCAAACTCTTCCCTTATCAGTCTTTGATGTAGTTTATGAAATTCAGGTTGAATGCGATTTGGAGCCGCAAAAACAGTTTTACCTTTTGTGATCCCAATTTCACGCAGTTCACCAGCCCATTCATAAATTTCAGAAAATAGCCGATGGTGTATTTTTTGTAAGTGAACTAAGTCAAAATTACCTTTTACAGGATTTATCCTTAAACTAAGCGTATTCATTGCGACCAATCGACTTTCTAACGTACCTAATTCTTCGTCAGACTTAGCCCCAAGTTTATTACGTAATACACCATTTTTATCCGTGTAGAGGTCGAATTCCGCATATTTCATATATGCTCCGCTTTACTTCATCAAAACTTATTTGATTATCGATCCAAGCATTGAATAAAGTCATTGTTTCATTATCAATATTTAATCCTTCAAGCCGATTATTATCAACCGCTGCTTGCACTGTTCTTATACGGAATTCACGTTCTTGTTCAGTTAATTTCATTTTAATGTACCACACTTCCTTGGCTTTTTTGTTCTAAGCCTTTGACTTCCATTTTTAGAATTTCAGCGGAAGGGTCTTCAGGGCATTGGTCGATGAAATAATTGATATCTTCCAATGCAGCTTGGTAACAATCCATACTTGCTAATACCATTCCACGATCACGAATTTCATACGGATCTTCAGGGCTCATTGCTAAGCGGTACTCAATTAAACGCAATGTTTCCTCATATTTCCCTTCACGGGTAAGAGCCATTTTAAACACTGTTTCAATCCGCTCTAGGAGTTCTTGTGGCTCGGCTCTTCTAAGAAGATCGGGAGTAACTTCCATACCGAAGCCTATTTCACCTTCCATCCATTTATTGAGCATTTCAATGCTGATAAATTCGCCATTCCACGGGTTAATAAAGCGGACTTTGGTTGCCCCATTCGGCTGTTTCATTTCCGCTCTTAAGACTAATTGAGTCGGGAAGTTTACAGGGTAAAGAGGTAAATCTAGCACAGAGGCTAAATAAAGCACCACAGCTCCTAATGAAACCGGCATTCCACGACGTTTTTTGATGACTTGATTCAGCAATAAATTTTCCGTGTGGAAATAGTCTTCATAGTAGCAATGAAAGCCCCATTCTTTATAAACTAAATGGAGCAGTTGATGAATTCGTTCTTCATCGCCTTCACCATTGACGTTGTAGCGAGCTTTTTTAGTTAATGCAGACATTTGCCCAAATACTTGTTGCTCATTTACCGTATCGTCAATTAGCGTGGTAAGCCGTAAGATTTCACGATAGAGAAACTTTTTCAACTCGGTATCGCTTATCTTAATTTTCGGCTCTGCCAACTCTTTCAATAATTCTTCAATAATATCGTCCATTTCCTGCCTTTACTTTAGGATTGCTTGGGTAACTCTATCATTACCACCGTAATCTTGAACGGTTGTGATGTTTTCCCACAAATTTGGATCAAATAAATTTCTTACCTGCTCGCCTTGCTGCCAGCCGTGCTCCAACATTAATGTACCTTGATGTTTTAAGTAAAGCGGTGCATTTTCAATAATTTTTTGCAAATCGCTCAACCCTTGATTATCGGCAACTAAAGCAGTTAAAGGTTCAAAACGTACATCGCCTACGGTTAAATTTCCATCTTCTGCATCAATATAGGGCGGATTGGATAAAATCAAGTCAAACTGCTGATTTTTAATCGCAGAAAACCAATCACTCTGTAAAAATCGGACATTATCAAAGCCAAGATTTTGGCGATTTTCTTCCGCAAGTTTAACCGCCTCAGGCTGAAAATCCACCCCAATAATATCAGCTTTATGGCCTAACTCCCTCGTCATTGCCAACGCAATCGCTCCAGTGCCAGTGCCTAAATCTAAAATTTGCAAATTTTTTTGCTTTTCTAACCGCTTGTAAGCAAAATCTAATGCCAACTCAACTAATCGCTCCGTATCCGGTCGAGGAATTAAAGTGGCGGTTGAAACCTTTAACGGCAACGACCAAAACTCTTTCTCACCTAAAATATATGCCATTGGTTCACCGTTTGCACGTCTTGCTAAGTATTCGGCAAGTTGTTTTAGCTCATTTTCGGTTAAGATAGTTTCGCTAAACGCAAAAATTGCTGATTTTGTGCGTTTTGTAACTGCTTGCAGGAGCAAATTTACGTCGAACTTAGCATCTAAAAAAGGGTTATTTTCAGCATTTTCGAGCAATGTTTGTTCAGCGAAGGTGAGCCATTCTGCGTAAGTTTTGGGGAAAACATTTACCGCATAAAACCGTTCACAAACCACTTCAAAGTGTTCATCAATCTCCTTACCAAGTTCCCCTTCAAAAAAATCGCGGTGGGCAATTTTCCAAGATTGATAGTCGCCTTCTCCTTCGGCAAGGGCAAACTCTTCTGTGACTTCATTAAAGCGTTCAATGAAGACTTCACTTAGCTGAATACGCACAACAGCTTGATTTTGGCTGTCTAATACAATGTGTTTTTCACCTTTTTGTGGAAGCGGTTGATTTTCTAACGCATAAAAGCAATAACCTGAACAAGTTGCAGTCTTTCTACCCGCAACCACGAGATTGGCTAAGGTATTAGGTTTTATGCCAAATTGCCATTGATAAGAGAAATTAGGTTCCATATTAATATATGCTAAAAAATCGATCTATTCTCAATTTAGAATAGTAAATTATAAAACCCCTACACAATTCCCTGAACGTACAGTTTCAGCAACTTTCTGTTCGATGCTAAATGCTTTGGTTGTAAAGTTATTTACAGCAAGGCTTACTTTGGTTTTTCCTGCTTTTTTTGTTTGTTGGTTTAATGCATCAAAATATTGTTGCTCTAAACTTTGTAACTCTTGGTTTGCTTGTAAATTTGCTTGTACTTCATCAGCGTGAGCACGAGAAACTTTGCTCTGGGTAAAGTTATAAGTTAAGGCGTTATCTGCAAATTTCCAGCTGCCTGAACGCTCAAGAGCATAGTTAAAGATTGGGTTTTCAGCAGGGAGCGTTACATTTCCAAGATAGTTTGCTTTGCCATCTTTGCCTAATTTCACTTTATTGGTTGTTGCTGCAACACCATTCATCGCACACTCCCACTCTCCAACAAAATGCTCGGTAGTTGGTGTAATAACTTCGTTTTTTACCGCAGGACTTGAGTTAATAAAGCTGTTACAAGCAGCAAGTAGAGTAGTTGCTATGGCTAATAATATTTTTTTCATATTGAAATTCCTCTTTCTTTAGTTCACAAGCGGTCAAATTTTACAAAAATTATGCAAAATCTGACCGCTTGTAATTTAATTTTGATCCGACAACGCTGCTAACTGATCCGCTTGGTATTCGGTAATAATCGGCTGGATTAGCTCATCAATTTTGCCGTTCATCACTTCGTCTAATCGGTAAACTGTTAGGTTGATACGGTGGTCAGTTACACGACCTTGTGGATAGTTATAGGTACGGATTTTATCCGAACGGTCGCCCGAGCCAAGTAAGTTACGGCGTGTATCAGCTTGTTCTGCCGCTTGGCGTTCTTGTTCCACTTGCACGATGCGGGAGGCAAGCACTGCCATCGCTTTAGCTTTGTTTTTGTGTTGCGAACGTTCGTCTTGGCACTCCACCACAATTCCGGTTGGAATATGGGTAATACGCACAGCAGAGTCAGTGGTATTAACGTGCTGACCGCCTGCACCTGATGAACGGTAGGTGTCGATACGCAAATCAGACGGATTAATTTCCGGCATTTCGCTTTCCGGCAGTTCCGGCATTACCGCAACCGTACAGGCTGAGGTGTGAATACGTCCTTGTGATTCGGTTTTCGGCACACGTTGCACACGGTGTCCACCTGATTCAAATTTAAGCTGTCCGTAAACACCTTCGCCGCTGATTTTGACGATAATCTCTTTGTATCCACCTTGTTCGCTTTCGTTTGCCGACATTTCTTCAATTCTCCAACGTTTGCTTTCAGCATAGCGGCTGTACATACGGTATAAATCGCCAGCGAAAATCCCTGCTTCATCACCACCTGTGCCGGCACGAATTTCTAGGAATGCATTATATTCATCGTTCGGATCTTTTGGCAGTAATAAAATTTGTAAATGTTGCTCAAGGTTCTCAATTTCTGCTTTGTTTTCGGCAATTTCTTCTGCTGCCATATCTTTCATATCTGGGTCATCAAGAAGTAATTGAGCGTCTTCAATGTCGCTGTTTAACTTTTTCCAGCGGTTGAATGTGCCAACCACTTCTTCTAATTGGGAATATTCTTTGGAATAAGCACGGAATTTGTCTTGGTCGGAAATGACAGAGGCATCACCCAATAACGCCTGTAACTCTTCGTGGCGTTCACTTAAACTTTCTAATTTATTAATGATGGAATCTTTCATTTAAACTATCTCTTGAGTATTGGGGCGAAAAATGTTTCGCCTCTATAAATTAAAAAAAGGAAATTTAAAAAGGAGGTAAATAGTCGGTAGATTATAGCGGATTTTCGGCTAAAAATCTTGCTCTAAGACTAGATATCGAGCCAATTTTGTAAAATTTGAAGCCCATATTCGGTAATAAAGGATTCCGGATGAAATTGCACGCCGTAAATCGGTAAATTTTGGTGTTTAAATGCCATCAACACGTTTTGGTCGCAAACAGCGGTGGCAACAAGCGGTGTCTTTTCCAAAGAATTTTGCAAAATGCCCCAAGAGTGATATAAGCCCACCTGAAAGGTATTCGGTAAGCCGTTAAAAATCGGATTAGGCTGAATTTGGCTTAACGTACGTTGCTGCCCGTGGCGGACATCTTTCAAATTATACAAAGTACCACCAAAAAATTCGCAAATTGTTTGATGCCCCAAGCACACGCCTAAAATAGACTTGCTTTGATGATAGCGTTCCAGCATCGCAAAAGTTTGTGGATAAGCCCTCGGCACGTCAGGACCGGGCGAAATCAAAATATGGCTGAATTGTTCCACTTCGTCTAGGTTGAGCTCTTCCACCAATACCACTTTGGCAGGCACTTGAATTTTGCGAAGTAAATCTACCAAGTTGAATGTGAAAGAGTCGTGATTGTCGATGATTAATAGTTTTTTTTGCATTTGGTTGGTTCTTTGTTATTTCAAATCTCCCCCTCCCCTCTTTTCTAAAGAGGGGTGATCATTCAGAGGGAAGATTCAATTCATCTGGCTATTAATTTTTAATGATGAAAGATGAATTTATGGATTTTGGTGATCTCGTCCCCCTCTTTAGACAAAGAGGGGTTAAGGGAGATTTGACTATTCTTCCAATAATTCCCTAGACACCATTTCCAGTTTTATCGTGTCTGCCTCGTTTTCCAACAATTCCACCTGCGGCATTATTTGGCTGGCTTTGCTGGAAAGATGTTGAAAACGTTCCACTTTACCGATTAAGCCTTGCCGCCCAACGAGTGAGGTAACTGTTTGATTATATTGATTATTTGCTGTGTTCAGCGTATTGCCTAATTTCGCCAAACGATCCGCCACCGCACACACTTGGTTATAAATTTCACCGGCTTTTTCGCTGATTTCTCGTGCCTCTGTGTTACCACGTTCAATTCGCCATAAGTTCGCCACGGTACGTAAAATTGGCATTAGCGTGGTGTAAGAAACCAAAATCACGTTGCGTTCGTAGCCAAAATTAAAGAGTTGCGGATCGTGTTTCATCGCCTCAATATACGCCGGCTCAATCGGCACAAACATCAGCACAAAATCAGGGCTTTTCACCCCTAACAGGGCACTATAATTTTTCTTGGAAAGTCCCTCGATATGATTTCTCAATGAACGGCAATGTTCGTCTAACGCTTGAGAAATTGCAAAATTTTCTTCAGATCTTACCGCTTGATCGTAAGCCAATAACGACACTTTGCTGTCAATAATCAGATGTTTTTGGTCGGGTAGATGTACGACAAAATCAGGGGCGAAACGTCGCCCTTCTTCATCTCGAAAACTCTCTTGTGCCTGATAATGCTCGCCCGCCAATAAGCCTGCCGACTGCAATGCACTTTCTAACTGCACTTCTCCCCAGTTGCCGGCAATTTTATTGTTGCCTTTTAATGCGGTTGCGAGGTTTTGTGCCTCTTCCGACATTGATACACCAATTTGCAGCACCCGCTTAATTTCCGCCTCTAAATTCGCCGAGCCTTTGAGCGATTCACTATGCACTTCGTTCACCCGTTTTTGAAAGCCTTCAATTTGCTCTTTAAACGGTTTGAGCAACGCCTCAAGTGAACTTTGATTGGTTTCGCTAAAACGTTTACTTTTCTCTTCTAAAATCTGTTGAGCCAAATGTTGGAATTCTATATTAAGCTGTTGTTTTACTTCCACAAAATTGCGTTGCTGCTGCTCAAAATTTGCCTGTTTTTCGCTTAAAGTCGTGCGTAATTCAGTCAGCTCGTTTTGCACTTCGTTTAATCGTCCAAATAAAGATTGGTTTTCGCTCTCTTTGTGGGAAAGGGAACTTTGGCTGAATTGCAACTGTTCTTCCAAACTTTCTGACTTGGCTTGAGCCGAGCCAATACGCTCTTTCAACTCGTTAATATAACGTTCCAGCTGATTTTCTTGCTGCTCAGCAAGCTCGATTTTTTGCTGAAAATGCTGAAGTTGGCTATCTCGCTCGGTTAAACGTTCGCACACCGATTCATATTTGGTTTGCTGCTGCACAGCCCATTGCTCAAGCTGATTTTTCTCTTGGCTAAGATTTTCATATTTTTCGCTGATTTGGTGAAAATCGGCTGTGATTTTGTTGAGATCTTGGCTTAATTCATAAGCATCTCGCTGATAACGTGATTTCAAGAAAAACAGATAAATCCCCATTATCACGCAAATTGCAAGAGCGATATAAATCCAAATTTCATCAATATTAAGTGATGTGTTCATCGGTAAAACCTTTTTCAAAAAATGCTTTTCAAAACTATTACTTTGCATTATAACAGAGCTTTCCAATATTAAGCATTTCAGTTTTATGCAAGATTTTATAGACAAAGCCAATCAATATGGGCGAGCCAAACGTCCTTTTTTCTTTTTAATTGATTTTGAGCAGGAAAAGCCGCTTATTTTTCCGCTTGAAGAGGCTCATACAAGCGATCTTTTTTTTGAGTTTTTTTGCAAATCGAATGCAAAAAAAACCTTTGAAAAAGTGGCTAAATCTTTTGAATTTTCAGCAAATCCAATTACTTTTGCTGAATATCAAGCTGGTTTTGAATTAGTGAAGAAAGAAATTCAAGCCGGTAATAGCTATTTGCTGAATTTAAGCTATCCAACAGCCATTGAAACCAATTATTCATTAGCGGAGATTTTTGCAAGTAGTAAGGCAAAATATAAATGTTATCTGCAAGATCAATTTGTCTGCTTTTCGCCCGAATGCTTTGTGCGAATTGAGCAGA
>NZ_JBXGGI010000107.1:0-14091 GCF_056854775.1 Mannheimia sp. | reverse complement strand
CAGAATATATTTAAACAATATTCTATTGTTCCCTGGCGATTTTCAGCATTAGCAGAGCAAATTATAGCTGAATGTGTATTTCCTACTGGTGGTACATTTCAGGTTCCTAACCCTGCAATATGGGGGAAAAGAGCAGATAATGATGTTGGATATTGCTTAAGTCTAATATCAAGAGTTAAAGCAATGCAAAATAATCTTCATCTAAAATGGATGCTAGATTGTGATCATACTTTAACAACAATTCCTAAAATTATTGATGATTTATGCTCATCAGAAAATAAAATTATCCGATTAGATTTATCTGCTGTTCCATTTGAAGCTAATGCCCGAGAATTATTGGTAAATGCAATAGGACGAAAATTACTTTCTTGTGCTAGAGAACAGAAAATTTCTTATGAAAATCCTCTGATTGTATTTATTGATGAAGCTCATCAATTCCTAAATAAATCTATTGGCGATGAAATCAGCAAAATGAATTTAACGGCATTTGGCGACATAGCAAAAGAAGGTCGAAAATATGGTTTAAACGTTACGATAGCAACACAACGTCCAAGAGATATTCCCGAAGATGTATTGAGTCAAATAGGTACTTTGATTGTTCACCGACTAACGAACGAAAAAGATCAGGAAATTGTGAAAAAAGCTGTTGGTTCTATTGACCACCGTTCAGCATCTTTTTTGCCTGTATTGGGGCAAGGTGAAGGATTATTGTTAGGTGTTGATTTCCCTTTTCCAATGAAAGTGAAAATTAAAATCCCTGAATTTAAACCAGAGTCGAGAAGTGCTTCTTTTTCTCAAGCTTGGAAAAAATATACTACCTAAGCCCAATCATAAAAAAGGTCGCCAGATACTTTTCAGACGACCTTTTACTATTTCTTTCACCACATTTCAAACCAAATTTGTTCATCATCAAAAAATCACGTGGTCAATTTATAGAAAGTGTTGAATAGCTAGTAGAAAGCCTGTAAAAACGCCGTTAGGCTCCCCCAACGGAGTTTTACAAATTTCCAGTCAAATTCAACCGCTTGTTATCCCCCTAACGCTTTCAAACCGACCGTCATATGCGTACCGTAGAACAGCGTTCTGGCGATCAGTTCCCCAGCGACAATCAGCACAAAGCCTAAACCACTTAATGCCACCGTCTGTTTTTTCAGGCTGGCGAACAGCAATCCTAGCCCAGCCACGATCAAGCCAAAGCGAAAAGTGGTATAAGTGGCGTAGCTTGGCACCAAATCCAGTGCGTTGAAAATCGCATTTTTGGTTTGGGCAAGGTGCTGATAGTGGAAGAACGTCACCACCGCTGCCACCAGTGCAAACAGTGCCACCAGTTTGGCAAATAGCGATTGTCCTGTTTCCACTTTTGCTAACTGTAATAGCACCACCGTTAGGGCTAAACCGGCAAGCAAGGCGGTTAAGCCGAATGCAAGTGGCGTGAATATCGTATTCCACGTTGGTACGGTTGGGATTAAGTAGAGTTTCGCCATTGCGCCGATAAAAATCACACCGCTGATTGCGACGATAATTCTGCCCAAGCTCGCCCAGCCTTTCGGCAGTTTGCTTGAAATCGGGGCGATAAGGCTTGCTAATTGGCTTACAAGCGGTAGTTTTACGCCATCTTTTTGCAAAAAGGCAGCGGTGGCTAACGCCCAGTAACCTGCTCCGAGAGCGAAGAAGGTTGAGCCGGTGAAAATTTCGTTGCTCAAATCCGATGCCCCTACACGGTTTAAGGCGTTGAAAGCACGCTCCGGCAAGCCTAAGTGGGTGGTCGAAGCTATAAAGCCTAACGCCATTAGCACCCATAAAATCACCATCACGTAGTGCAAGCGGTTTTCTGCGGTTTTGCCGTTTTGCGTAGTAAGCACAAAGCTTAATGCGATAAAGCAGCCGACCACTGCCTGTGCAAAGACAGTGAAGAAAACCAGCGGTAATTCGTGTAATCCTGCACCCATTTTAAACCTCCTTCGGATTAGCTAAGAAACCGCCTTCAAAATCAGTCGGTTTGGCGTTGGTATTTAAACGTAATGCCATATTCGGCTTGGTGTAGTGCGATGGCGGTAATGGTGCAACATCTTTGATTTCGCCATACTTCTCACGCAGTTCATCCACCGGCAACAGATCTAACGCACGCAGTGGGCAAGATTCCACACACATCGGTTTTAAGCCTTGTTCCACACGCTCGAAACAGCCGTCGCATTTGGTCATACGCACTGTGCGTTGGTTGAATTGCGGCGCACCGTAAGGGCAAGCCATTGAGCAGTATTGGCAGCCGATGCAGACATCTTGATTGACCACCACAAAGCCATCTTCCCGTTTGTGCATTGCTCCACTTGGGCAAACGCTGGCACAAGCTGGGTTGTCGCAGTGGTTGCAAGAGATTGAGAGATAGTAAGAGAACACATCTTGCGTCCACGCCTCGCCTTCTTGTTTCCAACCGCCGCCGCAGTATTCGTAAATACGTCGGAAACTGACATCTGGGGTTAAATCTTTGTAATCTTTACAGGCTAATTCGCAGGTTTTGCACCCTGTGCAACGCTGTGAATCAATATAAAAGCCATACTGTTTTTTACTCATTTTCTACCCCCTTACCCTTGTACTCGTTCAATTTGCACCAAGTTGGTGTGCTGCGGATTACCCTTGGACAGCGGCGATGGGCGTTGCGTGGTCAGCACGTTAAAGCTGCCATTGTGATCGACCCGATTGCCGTCCGGCATATACCACGCCCCCTCACCCATTGCGGTCACGCCCGGCATAATCCGTGGCGTGACATTTGCCATCACACGGGTTTCGCCACGGTCGTTGAAAATCCGCACCGTATCGCCGTTTTTAATGCCCCGTTTTTCGGCATCAATCGGGTTAATCCAAACCGATTGCAAGGAAGCCTGTTGCAGCACATCGACATTGCCGTAGGTGGAATGCACCCGAGATTTGTAGTGGAAACCGACCAGTTGCAGCGGGAACTGCTCACGCTTCGGATCGTCCCAACCCTCGAATTGGCGGGTGTAGATCGGCAGCGGGCTAATCACATCACCCTCCGGCAATTCCCACGTTTCGGCGATTTTCGCCAAGCGTTCGGAGTAAATTTCGATTTTGCCCGATGGTGTGGTCAGTGGGTTCGCCACCGGATCTTCACGGAATTTTTTGTAAGCGACCATATGCCCTGCCGGATCTTTCTGTTTGATAATCCCCCGCTCACGGAACTGCTCAAACGTAATCTCTTTGAAGAACGGATTTTTCTCTTGGGTTTGAGCATAGAGATGGTGTAACCACTCTTCTTGGGTTCTGCCTTCGGTGAAAACGTCTTTCACGCCCATTTTCTCGGCAATGCCCGAAAGAATTTCATACACCGGTTTGCATTCAAACTGTGGTTCAATTGCTTTATCAGCAAAAATTACATACCCCATATTGCCCGCCGAGCCGTCCATACAGAAGTCAGCTTGCTCGGAAGTAGTACAATCCGGCAACAGAATATCCGCATATTTGGCTGTGGAAGTCATATGGTTATCAATCACCACCAACATTTCGAGCTTGCCTTCGTCTTGCAAAATCTCGTGGGTGCGGTTGATATCCGAATGTTGGTTGATGATACAGTTACCTGCGTAGTTCAAAATAAATTTAACGTTTTGATTGAGTTTTTCCGCGCCTTTCAAACCGTCTTTAAGAGCAGTCATTTCTGCGCCACGGGTTACCGCATCTGTCCACATAAAGATAGGAATTTTTGCTGCAATCGGGTTTTTACCGACAGGTAAACGTACGAAAGGCATAGTGTAGAAACCTTCACGGGAGCCGCTGTTCCCGCCGTTAATTCCTACGTTACCTGTCAAGCAAGCTAACATAGCAATAGCACGAGATGCCTGTTCGCCATTGGCGTGGCGTTGTGGGCCCCAACCTTGGCAAATATAGGCAGGTTTGGTCGTAGCGATTTCACGGGCTAATTCAATGATTTTGGTTTTTGGAATACCGGTGATTCTCTCTGCCCATTCCGGGGTTTTAGCAGTTTTATCATCGCCTTCACCGAGAATATAGGCTTTATAGTGGCCATTCGGTTTTGCCGAAGCCGGTAGGGTTTTCTCGTCATAGCCGACACAGTAGGTATCTAGGAAAGCTTGATCGACTAAGTTTTCGGTAATCATCACATACGCCATACCTTCGACTAACGCCGCATCCGTACCCGGGCGGATTGGAATCCAATCGCCACGGCCTGCAATAGTGTCGTTATAGCGTGGGTCGATCATAATCGTTTTAGCTTGCGAACGTTCTTGAGCTTGTTGGTAGAGATAAGTTACACCACCACCGCTCATACGGGTTTCTGCGGGGTTGTTACCGAAATAAACTACCAATTTAGAGTTCTCAATATCGGTCGGGCTATTCGCCGCATTGCTGCCATACATATACGGAATAGCTTCAAAAATCTGTGCATAGCTATAAGTACCGTGATGCCCTAAACAGCCACCGATACTGTTCATAAAGCGGTTAGAAATACTGCGTGGTGGCGGATAGCTTGCCGCCACAGTCGCCCCAAGCGTACCCGTAGCAAACGGTAAATAAAGGGCTTCATTACCATATTGAGCAATAATGCGTTTTAAGTTAGACGCAATTTCCTCAAAGGCTTCGTCCCAAGAAATACGTTTAAATTTACCCTCGCCACGTTTGCCGACACGTTTCATCGGGTATTTCAAACGGTCAGGATTATAAACACGGCGACGCATTGAACGCCCCCTTGCACAAGCACGCACTTGGTGGAAATCGCCATAGACATCATCGCCTAGGTTGTCAGTTTCCACATATTTAATCACACCGTCTTGCACGTGCATTCTGAGCGGACAACGGCTGTGGCAGTTTACCGTACAGGCACTCCACACCAACTTTTCTTCGCCTTTGGCTGCTGCCACAGGCTTGGTTTCCGCTTTCGCTAACGGAATCTGTACGCTGCTTGCCGCCAGTGCCACACCACCGACCGCCGCCGAGCCTTTCAGAAAATCCCGTCTATTCACAGAAAGTGGTTGTTCTGATTTTTTCTGCATAGTTTCCCCCACAAAGAAAAAAGAAAAAAGAATAAAAAATTACCAATACTATGCAGATTTTTATTAGGGTGGGCTTTGACAATAGTCAAATTTAGAAGGTGATGGAACTTTCAGGTAATAAGTTGAAACTTTTTTGTAGGATTTAATGTAACAAGCGGTCAATTTTCCGCAAAATTTTGCAAAAAAAACTGTAAAAACAACAACTTGCTTCACATATTCAGCGTCAATTAGAGAGCCAAATTGATGTAATTATGTGGGCAAGCGGTTTTACATTCACCGCAACCATTGCATTTTTCATTGTCTAGCTGCATTTTCCGAGTCGTAGAGTTAAACGAAAGTGCAGAGGTTTTGCACGCAGTTTCACAAAACAGGCAAGATTGGTGGTACTGCCGTACACAGGAGAGATCAATGTTTGGACGTAGCCCTGTATCGGGTGGCACGTTCAATGCCAATGCCCCTGTTGAACAGACTTCGGCACATTTACCACAGAGATCACAGGCAGAAAAATCGATCTCAAGGCTTGCCTTGCCCTCTTTGAGCAAAATCAAACCATAAGGGCAAGCAGAAACGCAATCACCACAGCCGTTGCAAGATTTCAAAAATAACGGTTCAGCTACCGCAAAAGGAGGACGTGCCACAGCTCTTTTAAGTAATTCTGCGGCACTTTCAGCTTGGGCTTTTTGACCGCCACCGATTAAGGATCGGAATAGACCTCGCCGTGAAATGCGATTATGTTCCAAATAGGCAACGTAATAGCGTTCGTCTTTCATTTATCTGTCAGCTTAATCTAACGATAAAGTTGTAATGTAATCGGTTGAATTTCCAGATTTTTTTGCCATTCTTTTAGTAACTCAAAAGTTAATTCACCTAAGCCTCGATAAAACGGATAATTCTCTGCATTGAACAATTCAAAAAAGCGATACGCCCAGGGTAGAAAATGTTCGGCAAAAAATGGTTTAAGCAGGCTCGGATTTTCTTCTGCAAGATAGGCAACTAGCATCAACATCAATCCGATATGATCTTCCGGCTCATTTTGGTTAAGGGAAAAAGCAATTTGATTGTCATTCAAAAAGGTGCGTAAATTTAATAAACTGTCGCCAAAAAGTACCGATTCTTTATCCAAATACACCGAACCCCAAGGCGGAGCAGGCAACGCATTTGGTCCGATAAACAGAGTTTGATAAGCCTCATTCAACTGTTCTGAGGTGGCATTTTGCAAATTTTTCTGAATTTCTGACCGCTTATGTTCTCTTAAAAAACCACATTCTGCCTGCCATTCGCCATTTTGCAATAATGCGACTAACGGCTGATTTTGTTCACTGTTTGGCTCAGCATAGAAAAGCGAGCCGAGAATTCGCCCAAATTGCGTGATTTGATTATATACACTCAACATATTTCTTCCTTTATTTTCCAAAGTGCAATCAGAATTTTAAATTTTTTGTAAAAAAACGCAATAAAATCGAAATATCTAGTCAATTCGCTGCAAAATCGCTATACTTTATCGCCCTAAAATTTAGGGAAAATAGCTTCTTTCTTAGAAGTGAATAAAAGCATTGCCACAGTTTGTGGTGTAACAATACAATAGAGGTTTTCAATGTCAGCTCCAAATTCAGGAACTAACCCGGCTCCGCTCGGTTTATGCGGCTTTGCACTTACGACTTTTTTATTAAGTTTAATTAATAATGGCACATTTAGTGGCGAAAACGTTGGTTTAGTATTAGCAATGGGCTTTGCCTTCGGCGGTACTGCACAGATGATCGCAGGTATGTTTGAATTTGCTAAAGGTAACACCTTCGGCTTTACAGCTTTCACCAGCTACGGTGCATTCTGGTGGTCTTTTGCATTATTTAAAGTGTTCTTTGCTTCAACTGTATCGCCGGAGTTTATCGGCTGGTATTTAGTAGCTTGGGGAACATTCACATTTATGATGTTCATCGGTACTTTAACCAAACCACGTGCGTTACAAGCGATTTTCTTAAGCTTAACTATTACGTTCTACTTATTAGCAGCGGGCGATTTCACCCACAACAGTAGTATCACGCATATCGGTGGTAACTTTGGTTTATTAACGGCATTCTTAGCGTTCTACTTAGCAGCGGCAGATATTATCAACGAAAGCTTTGGCAGAACGGTTTTACCAATCGGTGAGCCTAAATAATTTAAGTAATAACAAAAGGCTGAATGTAATGAACATTCAGCCTTTTTATTTGCAAAATAGGTGAGAAAAACAACCGCTTGTTAGCTTTCTTTCTCTACTTTTTCACGTTCGACTTTTTCTACATCAACTTTTGCCATCGCTCCTTGAATGGTTTGTTGCACTTCAATAGAAATCAAACTTCTTAGTAATGCCTCAGTTTCTTGCACTTTTTCGGTAACTAAATTATCGCCACCATCAAAGTAGCCTTGTGCTTTCAAACTATTAGTAAATGTTGAAAAAATGGCTTTATCAAAGAATTCGGGAGCATTAATACCGTGTAGTACCGACAAACGCTGTGCCACTGAACTACTCTCTTTTTCTAATGCAATGCGACTAATATCCGGTTGTTCAAGCAATAAACTTAAACTGATGTAGTAACGCTGTAAAATCTCACGCACACCAGCCGAATGAAGTTGTAATGTACGAATATGCAGACGGTTAATCATCAACATATCACTTTCATTTTTAATGATGCCTTGACGAACAAACTCATTGATGATGGCTTCAACCTGTTCTGCTACTTCTTCTTGCTTAAAGTGTAAAAATAACTCTGCTTGCAAGAACGGATAAATTTGATTAACCGATTGAATAACCAAATCTTTTGAAATCGCCTCGTGATGTAACACAAAGCTTGCTACCAGTGAAGGTAATACAAATAGATGTTGTACATTATTACGATAGTATGTCATTAATACTGCAGCTTCACGTTCTAAACGAATGAGTTCGCCGAAATTGTCTTTCTCAATGGTTACTCCGGAACGAGGTAATTGAATAACGTGCTCAAGCATTTCAGCTGCACTTTCTTCCGGCAGAGTCATATCTTTAGAATAAAGCACATTGCGGAATAGTTGAACATAGCTCTCAAGCTGTTCAATAAGCTGCTCACGAGATAAAGCTCTCTGGCGTGAAGCCAATAATGCCGAACCGACTAAATTCTTGGCATTTACCGCTGCTGCTTTATTGATATTTACCATCACTTGATGAGAAATTTGATCTACTGCCTCATTCAACCATTTAGGGCGAGTATCTTCAGTTTGCTCCTTCCATTCAGGGAAATATTGATTTAGATAATTGTTTACCTGAATCGGCTCGCCAAAATTCACATAGCCTTGACCTAAATTTTTCAGTTTTTTAAGTACGCGTAATACTAAACCTGCATTTTCTTTCTCTTTTGCCGCCCCTCGCAGCTCTTTGGCATAAGTATCCACTTCCAGAACGTGTTCATAGCCAATATATACCGGCACAATGCTTAATGGACGATTTAAGCCACGTTGAAGTGCTTGTAAAGTCATCGACATCATACCTGTTTTAGGCTGTAACAAACGCCCTGTGCGAGAACGTCCACCTTCGATGAAATACTCCACAGAATAGCCACGATAGAATAGCTCCGCCAAATATTCACGGAAAATGGTGGAATATAAACGGTTTCCTTTAAAAGTACGGCGAATGAAAAATGCTCCCCAACTACGGAAAATCGGACCTGCCGGCCAGAAATTTAAGTTGATCCCTGCTGCAATATGCGGTGGTACAACACCGTGATGATAAAGCAGATAAGATAAAAGCAAATAGTCCATATGGCTACGGTGGCACGGCACGTACACAATTTCGTGCCCCTCTAAGGCAAGTTTTCTGACACGATCCGAATTTTGCACATTAATGCCTTGATATAACTTGTTCCAAAGCCAACTCAGTACACGATCGGCAATACGCAAACTATCGTGTTTTACATCAGCCGCAATCTCATTAATGATTTTTTCCGCTTCTTTACGTGCTTTTTCAGGCGAAGATTTTTTCGCTTCTTCTGCAATTGCAGCTTGAATTACCTCTGAATTAAGAATTTTATTGAACATTGCTTCACGGTTAGGCAAACGAGGTCCCATTGCAGAATAACGTAATTTAGCAAAGTGCATTTTCGCCACTCGAGCAATTTTTTGTGCAATTTTTTCATCTGCACCGTGTTCTGTTACCATATAACGTAGCGACACAGCTGGTGAGAAGCGGACAAAATTATCACGCCCGAACCAAACCATTGACATAAAACGCTGAAATGAAGTTAAAACTTGCAAATGACGTGCATCTTCTTTACCCGGAGCTCGTCCCCATAACACTGAAACAGGCACAAGCTGAACATCTAGCTCCGTTTTTTCACGATGTAAATCTAAATAGCGATAAAAAATAGACTCGGTCTCACTTTTTGCCCCTTTTGATTTAAAAAAGCGTCTGCCCTCATCTAAAAATACGAAGCGAGGTAAAGCGTGCCCATCAATAACATTATCTTGCAATGGGTCAGGCAAGTTTAGTGCCAAACAGTTTTTTTGCAAAATCAGTAAATCCGTTTGTGAAGTATAAGGCAACACATAAACGATAGGCTGCTCTAAGTTCAGATCTAGTTCGTTTACGGGATCAGTTGGAATAGCACGGGATTTTACCAAAAGTGAAAGTGGTAAATTGAGAAAAGCACGATAGAAATTTAATAAGCCAGACATATTAATACCCTTTAGAATTGTTATTTTTGGAGGTCTAACCTCTGATTCACCTCATTCTACCATAGTTTTTTCTATAATTTTGTGAAATTATTAGTTACAAAATAAAAAATACTGTATATACTATCAATCTTTTCTGTATATAAAGACAGTGAGGTTCAACCCAGATGCGTAAACATTTAACTGCTCGTCAGCAAGAAATTTTTGATTTTGTAAAAAATCATATCGAAACAACAGGTATGCCACCAACTCGTGTAGAAATTGCACGAGAAATCGGTTTTAAATCACCCAATGCCGCAGAGGAACATCTAAAAGCCTTAGCCCGTAAAGGTTATATTGAAATGCTCTCCGGCACATCTCGCGGTATTCGCATTCTCGTTGAGGACGAAAATGAAGCTGCCAATGATGAAGATGAAGGCTTACCATTAATCGGCAAAGTAGCTGCCGGCACACCGATTTTAGCAGTAGAGCACGTTGAAAATCATTATCCTGTTAATGGGGCTATGTTTAATCCGACTGCTGATTATTTACTCAAAGTAAACGGTAATTCAATGGAGAAAATCGGTATTTTAGACGGTGATTTATTAGCTGTTCATAAAACCAATACCGCTCGTAACGGTCAAGTTGTTGTTGCTCGAGTGAATGATGAAGTAACAGTGAAACGATTAGAAAAAAAGGGCGACTTAATTTATTTACACCCTGAAAATGATGAGTTAAAGCCAATTGTGGTTAATCCAAGCCAAGAATATATTGAGATTGAAGGCATTGCGGTTGGCGTTATTCGTAGTAATGCGTGGATGTAAATTGGCAGGGTAATATTTTTCGCCCTATCAATGATGCCAATTGCAAAAAATCATTAAAAAACGACCGCTTGTTTATTAATTCTCTATGAATGATTATTCTCTTACCTGTGTTCCTCAAACTGAACAAGAACTGTTAGCCAAAGCACAATGGCTAGCAGGTTTTAGCATAGGTGAAATTGCTGAAATGCTGAATATTCCGGTTCCGCCGGATCTCAAACGAGACAAGGGCTGGGTGGGAACACTTATAGAAACTGCACTTGGGGCAAAGGCGGGGAGCAAAGCAGATCAAGATTTTTCGCATTTAGGTATCGAGCTTAAAACTATTCCTATTAATCACAAAGGCTTACCGTTAGAAACTACGTTTGTAAGCCTTGCTCCTCTCACTCAAAACAACGGTATTACTTGGGAAAGTTCACACGTTAAGCATAAACTTTCGCGTGTATTATGGATTCCTGTCGAAGGCGAACGTACTATTCCACTTTATCAACGCCATATCGGACAAGCGATTTTATGGTCGCCTACACTTGAACAAGAATTCCAATTAAAACGTGATTGGGAAGAGTTGATGGAAATGATTGTATTCGGCAAACTTCACGCAATTAATGCCAAGCACGGTGAAGTCTTACAACTTAGACCCAAAGGTAGAAACAATCGCTCTGTAACCTCTGCTATCAATGCTTGTGGCGAGCGAGTTCAATCACTGCCTTTAGGCTTTTATTTACGCAAACAATTCACGGCAGAAATTTTACAAAACTTTTTATATTCCCCCCTTTAATTTTGCCTCTATTCTCTATAAGATGTTGCCTTTCTTTTGTATAGAAAAAAAGCAATTCCCTATTTTTAAAAGGACATTTTATGTTTGATTGGATGACAAATCCTGAAGCTTGGGTAGCACTTGTTACGCTCACCGGGCTTGAAATTGTACTTGGTATCGATAACATCATTGTTATCAGTATTTTAGTTTCCCGCTTGCCGATTGAGCAACGCCAATCAGCTCGAATTATCGGTTTGGCTTTAGCAATGGGAACACGTATTTTATTGCTTCTTTCACTTGCGTGGATGATGAAATTAGTTACCCCTCTTTTCTACATTGCAGGTAATGCTATTTCAGGTAGAGACTTAATTTTACTTATCGGCGGTCTTTTCCTTATTGTAAAAAGTTTGATGGAGCTAAAAGAATCTATTTCGGCTAATTCACACGAGGAAGAAACAACCTCACTCAAAAAGACCGGCTTTTTGATGATACTGACACAAATCGCTATTTTTGATGTTATTTTCTCACTTGATTCGGTAATTACTGCTGTAGCAATGGCTGATGACATTCCCGTGATGGTTATTGCAATTATGATCGCAGTTGGTGTGATGATGTTAGCAGCAAAAGCAATTGGCGACTTTGTTGATAATAACCCAACGATTAAAAATCTTGCTTTAGCATTCTTGATTTTAATTGGCGTAGTGTTAGTCGGCGAAGCCTTTGATATCCACATTCCAAAAGCGGCAGTTTATACCGCAATGGGCTTCTCTGTTGTAGTTGAAATGCTCAATATCAAAATGCGTCGTAACCAAATAAAAGTGCAACAAATATAATTACTGAACAATTCGTTAGCCCTTGATGAAAATCAAGGGCTTTTTAATGTACAATACAAGCGGTTTTATTTATCCGATTTTTTACAAATTATGCTACTTATTGATATTAAAGACAAAGAACTTGCTCAAGAAGAAGTGGAAATGCTGGAACACCCTTTGGTTTCCGGGTTAATTTTATTCACTCGCAATTTTTACGATAAACAACAAATCCAAGCCTTAGTAAAAGATATTCGAAGCCGCGTGAAAAAACCTTTATTGATTACTGTCGATCAAGAAGGTGGACGTGTACAACGTTTCCGTGAAGGTTTTACAAAACTGCCGGCGATGCAATCTTTTAATCAATTGGCTCACACCCCAGAGCAAGCAACGCAACTAGCAAAAGAAACAGGCTGGTTAATGGCAGCTGAAATGTTCGCGCTAGACATTGATTTAAGTTTTGCTCCTGTGTTGGATTTAGGACACGACTGCAAAGCAATTGGCGACCGTTCATTCGGGCAAGATCCAAATACTATTTTACCTATTGCCGAAGCCTTTATTGACGGAATGTTAGAAATGGGAATGGCAACCACAGGCAAACATTTTCCCGGACACGGGCACGTTTTAGCTGATTCGCATTTAGAAACTCCGTTTGATGATCGTCCGAAAGCCGAAATTTTCAGCCACGATATCCTGCCGTTTAAACAATTGATCAGCAAAGGTAAACTCTCTGCGATTATGCCGGCTCACGTAGTTTACACCCAATGCGACAGCCAACCGGCAAGTGGTTCAGCTTACTGGCTGAAAGAAATTTTACGCAAGCAACTCAATTTCAATGGTGTGATTTTCTCTGATGATTTAGGAATGAAAGGGGCTGGCTTTATGGGTAATTTTGTGGAACGTTCTGAAAAAGCGATCCAAGCCGGTTGCGATTTATTACTTCTTTGTAATGAACCTGAGGGTGTGGTACAGGTGTTAGACGGCTTACAATACCAGCCCACCCAAGCTCAAAAAGAACGTCATCTATCATTAATGAAACGTCGAACCGTAACTTGGCGTGAATTAGAAAACAGCACACGTTATCAACAAGCTCAAGCTGAGCTGACAGCTCTACAAAATAACTGGCTAGAGTGGAAAGAAGCCAATGCTTAATCAGCCTAATCAACTTAGTTGCTTACACTTTGAGCGTGGCGATTGTACCTCTTGCCAATGGCTTGAGCTATCCTATCAGAACCAATTAACAGAGAAAGAAGCCGACCTCAAGCGGTTAATTTTTCCTTTTATTTTGCAAAATGAAACCGAAATCTTACCGCTTGTTCGCTCGCCGATTTCCCGGTTTCGCAATAAAGCGAAAATGGTGGTCTCCGGTAGTGTGGAACGCCCGATTCTCGGCATTTTAAAAGATCAAAATGATGCACAAAGTGGTGTAGATTTAACCGATTGTTCTCTCTATCCGCCTTCGTTTTCGGCTCTTTTTCCGATTTTAAAAGACTTTATCGCCCGAGCCGGTTTAGTACCTTATAACATTGCCAAGAAAAAAGGCGAGCTGAAATATATTCTGATTACCGAAAGCCAATTCAATCAATCGCTGATGATCCGTTTTGTAGTAAGAAGTGAAACAAAGCGAGCGTTAGTCGAAAGAGAGTTACCTCACTTAGTAGAAAAACTACCAAAAAATTCGGTCGTTAGCCTCAACATTCAACCACAACACGCAGCCGTCTTAGAAGGTGAAACCGAGATATTCCTAACAGAGCATAAAGTCATTGAAGAACATTTTAACGGTATTCCGTTATTTATTCGTCCGCAAGGCTTTTTCCAAACCAACCCTTTTGTTGCAAGCCAACTTTATTTGACTGCTCGACAGTGGATTGAAAACTTACCGATACAAAAATGTTGGGATCTGTTCTGCGGTGTCGGTGGCTTTGGGTTACATTGTGCCAAAGCATTGCAAGACAAAGGTGTTGATGTGGAATTAACGGGCATTGAAATTTCGGCTTCGGCTATTGCCAGTGCAACAAAATCAG
>NZ_JBXGGI010000106.1:0-16865 GCF_056854775.1 Mannheimia sp. | reverse complement strand
TGCAACTTCTCCGTCCCAATAATCTGATAATCCTCGTGCCCTTTGCCGGCAATTAAAATCACATCGATAGATTTTGCTTGCTCAATGGCAGTTTTAATCGCTTGCTCACGGTTGTGGATCACTTGTACCGCAGATTGGTTTTCAAAACCTTTGAAGATATCCGCCATAATTTTTTGGTTATCTTCGGTTCTAGGGTTATCATCGGTTGCGATCACTTTATCTGCTAATTGCTCGGCAATTTTTGCCATTAATGGGCGTTTGCCCGTATCACGGTCTCCGCCACAGCCGAAAATGCACCAAAGTTCACCTTCGCAATGTAGACGAGCGGCTTGTAGTGCTTTTTCTAATGCATCAGGTGTATGGGCGTAGTCCACAATCACCATTGGTTTATTTGGGCTTGTGATACATTCCATTCTGCCAGCCACACCAACTAATTGCGGAGCTGTTTTGATGAGTGTTTGAATATCAAAACCTAATGCAAGCAAGCCAGCAAAGGCTGTTAAAATATTACTTACGTTAAAAGCCCCGATTAAACTACTGCGTAATTCACCATTTCCCCAGCTTGATTCAAATTGAATGGTTGCACCTTGTAGCGTAAATTTCACGGCAGTCGCTTTTATAAATTTATGGTTAGTGCTGAAATCCGGGCGAGTACTTACTGCCACTGCATTTGGTAACTTGCTAAGCCATTCAGAACCAATGTCATCATCGGCGTTAATTACTTGAGCTTTCGTATTAAGTTCACTAAACAAGCGGAATTTCGCTTCTGCATATTCTTCCATTGTGTTGTGGTAATCAAGATGATCGCGGCTTAAGTTAGTGAATATCGCTAAATCAAACTCCAAAGCTTCTGCTCTAAATTGAGCTAAACCGTGAGAGCTGACTTCCATCGCACAAAAATCTGCACCCAGTTTCACAAAATCAGCAAGGTTACGTTGAATTTCAATGGCTGAGCCGGTAGTGTTTACTGCTTCTTGTACCTTGCCATATAAGCCGTTGCCGATTGTTCCCATTACCGCTGATTTTCCGCCTAATAAGTTATGCCATTGAGCCAACAGTTGAGCGGTCGTCGTTTTGCCGTTTGTGCCGGTAATGCCTGCTAACACTAATTTTTGTGATGGATTATCGTAAAACGCCCCTGCGATAGCAGACAGCAATTTTGGTAATTGAGGCACAGAAATGACTTTACAACAAGCGGTACGATCTAAGTTAAATTTTGCAAATTGTGGATCAAGCTCAACTTCAATTTGATCTTCTTCCGCTTCAGCTAAAATAATTTTTGCCCCTTTCTCAATAGCGTTTGGGATAAATTTTCTACCATCAACTTGATGACCTTTAAGAGCAATAAATAAGTCGCCTTGTTGAACTTGACGGCTGTCTAACGTCATTTGCTTTAGCTCGGTGAGTTCTTCAACCCAAGCATCAAGCTCTGTGAGAAAAGGAAGTAAACGTTTCATAGCTGACCTTAATTGATACTACGTTCTAATTTGATTTCACGCACGGCACTTTGTGTGTCTGACGTTAAATTATCCGGCTTAATATTACGTTGTTTTAGCGTATAGCCCATAATACGAGAGAATAGCGGGGCTGATACAAAACCACCATAATAGTTACCTGCTTTCGGCTCATTAATGAGTACTACTAAAGCAAAACGCGGATCGCTTGCTGGGGCAAGCCCTGCAGTATAAGCGATATATTTCTCCACATATTTACCGTTTTCTAACTTACGAGCAGTACCTGTTTTGATTGCGACACGGTAGCCATCAACCGCTGCACGGTGTCCACCTTCGCCTTTTGCAGCAACGCTTTCCATCATATGAACAACTTCACGGGTGGTTTTTTCAGGTAGAACTCGCTCACCAATGACAGGAGGATCTACTTTGGTAATAGAAAGTGGGCGATAAATCCCGAAGCTGCCTAAGGTTGCATAAGCTCGAGCAAGCTGAAGTGGCGTAACATTCAAACCGTAACCATAAGAAAGTGTTGCTCGTTCAATATCTGCCCAGCGTTTACGGTCTCCGTTTGTACCTCGTTGTTCGCCTAAACCTAAACCTGTATCTTTACCGAAACCCACTTTAGTGTAAGTATCCACTAACGCATTAGCTGGCATTCTTAAGGCTAATTTACTTACGCCAATGTTACTGGATTTTTGTAAAATACCTGTAATAGTCAAGCTATCTCTTGGGGCAACGTCTTTAATGGTATGTCCATTTATTACAATAGGTCTTGTGCCGATAACTTCATCTTTATAAGTTACTTTATTATGCAAGGCGGTTAATACAGTAAAAGGTTTTACTGTTGAACCCGGCTCAAAAGTATCGGTAATCGCACGGTTACGCATAAGCTCCGGTTTAAAGCTATCACGTTTGTTTGGATTAAATGACGGTGCATTTGCCATTGCCAATACTTCGCCTGTTTGAACATCAACTAATACTGCCGTGCCTGATTCTGCATTATTTTCCTGCACCGCTTTTTTGATTTCACGGTACACCATAGATTGCAACTCTTCATCAATACTGAGCATTACATCTTGCGGATCGTATTGTTTTTCCGAACGAATATTCTCAACAATATTGCCTTTAGCATCTTTACGGATTATTTGTTTACCGTTTTTACCAATCAGCAAAGAGTTAAAACTACGCTCTAAGCCTTCCGAGCCATTCATATCGTCTTTATCGGTAAAGCCAATAAGTTGCGAAGCTTCTTCTGATAATGGATAAAAACGGCGAGATTCACCTTTAATCACTAACGCATCAATATCAAGTTCTTTCGCATACTCACTAATCGCTTCTGATTGATGGCGAGACAAATAGACAAAACGTTGGCGATTTTTGCTGTAAAGCTCGTCCATTATGTCATTATAAGACCGCCCGATTTCTTTGCTTAGTGCTTGGAATTTTCGGCGTTCTAGTTCCCAGTGTTCCTGATCTAAACGAACAAAAACAGAACTTGGATTATTTCTCACTTTCTCTATTAACGTGTTGTAATCCAAGCCTGTAACTTGTGCGAGTTGTGTCCAATAACCTTCACTTTTGGTGTTTAAAATAGAGCGAGGGTCAAAATCTACTTTCTCTTTTGAGATATTCTTTTTCTCAATAAATTTATTCACACTGGCTTCAATCTTACTTTTTGACGTTTCCATTTCAATAGCCAACGCTCGCCAGCTTTCGTTGGAACGTCTTAGCTTAGTATCGAAATATTCTCTTGGATCAAGTGTTAAAGAATACATTGGAACACTAATGGAAAGGAAACGCCCATTGCGATCTAAAATCCGCCCACGCGTGAATTGTAATTCTTTAGTACGAAGCGAGCGGTTATTTGCTTCTTTAATTAATCGTTCAGAATCAACAAGTTGAATATAAGCAGCTTGAGCCAATAGCCCTACTACCATTACCACCATTAAGAGTGCCACCACCCAGAAGCGTTTCGGTAAAAAACTAGGTAATTTTTTACCTTCTACTTTTGGTGGCTCTGCAATTGGGGCTTTTTGTTTAGGTTTTACTTTAACTGACTTGACCATTTTCTATTCAACTAAAATTATTTCTTGTTCTTTTTTAATTGGCTGTAAACCGAAAGATTCTGCAGCGGCATCAACTCTCGCTCTTCCACTACGGCTATTTTCTTCCAATAACAAATTGGTATATTGGCTCTCCAGCTTCTGATTAGCGGAAATTAATTGCCCTTGTTCACTAACAGACAAACGGGTTTGGTGCGTTACCCAAATTGTTGCAACCGCTGAAATAACCACTCCAATTAGCAGTAAAATCGCAACTTTGTTATGACTAAAAATATCGTCAATAATAATTTGGTGTAACGGATAGCGTTCGTTAGCCATTTTCATTCCTTTCATTTACTTAACGTTACTAGCGTTTTTCTGCAATTCGGAGCACCGCACTACGTGAGCGAGCATTTGCTTCAATCTCTGCTTCACTTGGCATAATCGCTTTTCCAATGGTTTTAAGGGGAATATTTTTATTCAATTCAGCTTCCAAAATAGGCAAACCACGAGGTACGTCCATACCTTTGCTATGTTTACGCATAAACTGCTTGACCATTCTGTCTTCAAGTGAGTGGAAGCTAATAATAGACAAACGCCCTTCTGGAGCTAATACGGTTAATGCGGAATTGAGAGCTTTTTCCAGTTCATCTAATTCGCTGTTAATAAAAATTCTAATTGCTTGGAAAGAACGAGTTGCCGGGTGTTTATGCTTATCTTTAAACGGCACTGCATCGCTAATAATTTGGGCGAGTTGTAACGTGCGAGAAATTTTCTCACTTGCAGATTTATTGTAAGAAACGATCGCTTGTGCAATGCGTTTTGCAAAGCGTTCTTCGCCAAATTCTTTAAGCACCCAAGCTAAATCTTCAACAGATACTTGAGCTAACCACTCTGAGGCTGATAATCCTTTGGTGGTATCCATACGCATATCAAGCGGTCCATCACGCATAAAACTGAAGCCTCTTTCAGCTTCATCAAGTTGTGGGGAAGAAACGCCCAAATCAAGTAAAATGCCGTCAATTTTGCCAACCAATCCCATTCGTTCACAAATTTCAGGAATGACAGAAAAAGCAGTGTGTTCAATCTGAAAACGTGGATCGTTAATGGTTTGAGCTTCTGCGATCGCTCGAGGATCACGATCTGTTGCAATCAGGCGTCCATTTTCGCCTAATTTGGATAAAATTAAGCGAGAATGTCCACCACGCCCAAAAGTACCATCAATATAGATACCGTTAGGCTTAATTGCTAAGCCATCAACAGCTTCGTGCAATAATACTGTAATGTGTTTCGGTGTTTCGCTCATTTTTCTTTCCAATTACTATAGCGATAAATTTTTTAAGGCATCGCAATCCAACATTTCTGCTGAACCACCAAATGCAAGATCTTCAGCAATTTGGGCTTGCCATTGTTTATCTTGCCAGATTTCAAATTTGTTTAATTGCCCAACCAACATAATCTGTTGATCTAATTGAGCGTGTTGGCGAAGTGTAGGGCTAAGTAAAATACGACCTGCCGAGTCCATTTCACATTCGGTTGCAAAGCCTTGCATTACACGCTGAATACGGCGTTGAACGGGGTCAAAATTTGATAATGCCAGTAATTTCTGCTCAACAATTTCCCATTCGTGCAAAGGGTAAAGTAGCAAACAAGGCTGACGAATATCGACTGTGCAAACTAAAATTCCGTGATGTTTTTCGAGAAGTTCTGTACGGTAGCGGGTCGGGATAGCGATCCGCCCTTTACTATCAATGCTGATTGAACTTGCACCACGAAACATTTTGATTCTTCGCCTTAGTTAAATAATGTTAAATTTAAGAAAAAGATCCACAATCCACCACTTTTTCCCACTTAATTAGGGGATTTTATCTATTCGCGATACATCTATCAAGGAGTTTTCATTTATTTACAAAATAAAAAGACCTATCTAAAAAGATAGGTCTTTCAATATTTGCAAATGTTTGCTCAAATTTAACCGCTTGTTAGCGTTTTAACACGGATTGCACTAACGATACCAGACCATAAACAGCCCAATAAAACAGAATAGCCCCGAAAAACAAGGTTGTGGTGTGAGGTAGCCAGTAATAAATACCCAGCACTTCTGCGGTACGGCATTCTAAACGTTGGTAGTCATTGAGTTTAGTCAAATCATTACAATCAAAGGGAATATAGCTAAAAACGAAGTAGCTGATTATTGCGATAACAACTGCAAACAAAATGCTACACAAAATCTGTTTTTTATAATCCATTTTCTATTTCTTCTTTGACTTACTAGCGGTCGTTTTTGTCCGTTTTTTTGCAGATTTTACCGGTTTTTTCTCTGTAGTTTTCTTCGCTTTTTTTACGGTTTTTGGTTCTTTGAAAACAGGTTTCGCTGCGGCTTTTGCCTTTTTTCTCGCCGTTTTACCTGTCGTTTTATGTTCAGTTAGCAACTCAAAGTCAATTTTCTTTTCATCTAAATTCACGTTGATCACTTTTACTCGAACCACATCACCTAAACGGTAAATAATGCCACTTTCGCCCACTAAACGTTGTCTGTCTGCATCATAATGGTAGTAGTCATTAACTAAAGTTGAAATATGAACCAAACCATCAATAAATAGCTCATTAAGTTTCACAAATAAACCAAAGCCTGTTACGCTTGAAATCACACCATCAAACTCTTCGCCGATATGATCCTGCATAAACTCACATTTCAGCCAATCTGCCACATCACGGGTCGCTTCATCTGCTCGGCGTTCGGTAGCAGAACATTTATCGCCAAATGCGTCCATATCATCTAACTTGTAGTGATAACCACCGCCATCGGTATAATGACGTGTATTGCCCTTGCCTTTTTCGATTAAATATTTAATCGCACGGTGCAATAACAAATCAGGATAACGGCGAATTGGCGAGGTAAAGTGAGCATATTCGGTTAATGCTAAGCCAAAATGTCCGATGTTATCCGCCTCATAAACGGCTTGTTTAAGAGAACGAAGTAACATTGTTTGAATAAGCTCTTTATCGGCACGTTCGGCAATTTGGTTTAATAATACGCCGTAATCTTTAGGTTGTGGATCAAGCCCAACCTCCCACGTTAAACCACATTCACGCACAAATGATTTAAAACTGAGTAATTTTTCTTCACTTGGTTTATCGTGAATTCGGTAAAGTGCCGGCTCATTTGCTTGTTCCACAAAGCGAGCTGCCGCAATATTTGCCAAAATCATACACTCTTCAATCAGTTTGTGTGCCTCATTGCGGATAAGCGGCTCAATACGTTCAATTCTCCCTTGTGGATTGAAAATAAATTGATTTTCAATGGTTTCAAACTCAATTGCCCCTCGCTTTTGACGAGCTTTCATTAAAGTTTGGAACATCGCATAAAGCTCTTCAATATGTGGCACTAATGGTGCATAACGCTCACGCAAAATTTCATCGCCTTCTAACATTTTCCAAACTTTGGTATAGGTCAGGCGAGCGTGTGAATTCATTACTGCTTCATAGAATTTGTAATCGACCAGTTCCCCTTTGTTGGAAACCGACATTTCCGCCACTAAACAGAGACGATCAACCTGTGGATTTAATGAACACAAGCCATTTGAAAGAACTTCGGGTAGCATTGGAATCACTCGATTCGGGAAATAAACCGAGTTACCTCGATTAAGTGCTTCCAAATCTAACGCCGTTTTCGGGCGAACGTAATAGCTTACATCAGCAATTGCTACCCATAAACGCCAGCCGTTACCTTCTTTTTTGGCAAAAACCGCATCGTCAAAATCACGAGCATCTTCGCCATCAATAGTAATGAGCGGTAAATCACGTAAATCAATACGCCCCTGCTTCGCTTCTTCCGGCACTTCTTCGCTAGTAAATTGACGAATTTGCTTTTCTACCCCTTCTGACCAAACGTGTGGAATATCGTGATTGCGTAATGCAATTTCGATTTCCATACCCGGTGCTAAATTATCGCCTAAAATCTCCGTAATAAAACCCACCGGGCGGTTAAAACCGGCTTTGCGTTCTTGCAATTCCACCACAACAACCTGACCCATTCTTGCTCCCATACGATGCTCATCAGGGATTAGAATATCTTGATTGATACGGCTATCGTCAGGCACAACGAAACCGATACCACTTTCCAGGAAGAATCGCCCAACAATCTGCTTTTTACGGGCTTCCAGCACACGCACGATACGCACTTCTTTACGACCTCTTCTATCTGTGCCGTTCGGCTGTGCCAGTACAAAATCACCGTGCATTACTTTTACCATTTGAGCATTAGGGATAAACCAATCCTCACTTTTAGTCGTGAGTTTTTCGTGCCCCTCTACTTGTAGGAAACCATAGCCATCACGATGACCAATCACTGTCCCTTTCAATAAATCCATCTTTTCAGGCAAGGCATAACGTTTACCTTTAGTAAACACTAACTCGCCGTCATTTTCCATTGCCCGTAAACGGCGGCGAACACCCTCCATTCGTTCTTCATCATAAATGTGAAATGCTTCGAGCAACTCATCACGACTCATCGGTGCGTTATGTTCACGAATAGTATTTAAAATAAACTCTCGGCTCGGCACAGGATTTTCATATTTTTCTAATTCTTGTTGATAATTTGGATCGACTATCATAGTTGCCTCCTTTTGCTTTAATCTGTTCTTATTCTAACTGACTTTTCTTTACAATTGTTAAAAATTGTTCATTTATCTTTTTATTGCTTTTTATTATATAATGCCATTTTTAACATAAACCAATGAGAAGAAAATATTATGACATACCCTGTATGCCCTGAATGCAAAGGCGAAAATACTTATCACGATTCTATTCAATTTGTTTGCCCTGATTGTGCCTACGAATGGAATGGTGAAGAGACCAGTCAAGACGAAGATGTCTTAATTGTAAAAGACAGTAATGGTAATTTATTATCGGATGGTGATGATGTACTATTAATCAAAGATTTGAAATTAAAAGGATCATCAGAAGTCTTGAAAAAAGGCACTAAATTCAAAGGGATTCGTTTAGCAAAAGGCGATCACAATGTAGATTGTGGCAAAATTATGCTGAAATCTGAATTTTTGAAAAAAGCCTAACGGGTAAATTTTACTGATTGCAAGCGGTCAAATTTTTACTCAATTTTGCAAATTAAATTACTAGAGGAATATTATGTCTATTAAGAAACTTCTGTTGGCACTGCCTTTGATTTCATTGTTAGCATTTAATGTACAAGCGGCGGAGCCAACAAAATCAATGAATACAAAGAACACAACAACTCAAAAAGCAAATACTACAAATACTAAAAAAACGGAAGCAAACAAAAAAAATTCTACAGCCAATACAAAAAAATTGGCTAATGATAAATCTCAAGCCAATACAAGTAAAAAAGCAACATCTAAAACTCCGCAAGTGCAAGGGCTTGATTCGTTTAATAAAAATGTAACTATCAATCTAATGCAGCGAATCAATGCTGTACAAGATAACCAACCTGTTGCAATATTCGTTTATGAAGTAACAAATAAAGGTAGAAGCAAGATTAAAGGTTTACACTGGGCTTCTGCATTTACGGTAAATGAGCAAATTTTCTTTCTTCAAGAAAATATCACACCAGTATTTGAACAAGCATTAGAGCCGAAGCAAAAAGAAACCGTTACGCTTACCTTATTATTAGATAAAATACCTGAAAGCGTTAGACCGCTATTCGCTTCACTTGAAACCCCAATTGGTCATATTACTGTTGCCAAGCAGATTGATTTTACTAATGGTAAGAAAATTATCGTGAAAGAAGAATAAAACAAACCCCATTTAATTCACTTAAATGGGGTTATTTTTTATCTTACTTTGATAAACATTGGCTAAATTCGTTAGCTAGTGCCTGTAAAAACTCAGGATAAGCAGTTGCACTGAGTTGAACTTTCGCACCTAGTGGGTCTAATTGCCCTACATTTACGTTCGTTTCTTTAGCTAAAGTCTCAATTACTTTCGGGGTAAATTGTGGCTCAGCAAATAAACATTGTGCTTTGTTTTTAGCAATATTTTTCTTGATTGCGGCAAGTGTTTTCGCACCCGGTGCAACCGTTGGGTTAATGGTAAATGAACCTAATGAATTTAAACCATACTCTCTTTCAAAATAACCGTAAGCATCGTGGAAAGTGTAATAGCCTTTGGCTTTCACCGGCTCTAATTGCTTCGCAATTTCTGCTTTTTTAGCGGTTAAATTTGCTTTGAATTTTGCAAGATTTTCTGCAATTTTGGCTTTTTGTTCCGGTAATTGTTCACTTAAGCGTGCAGCAATTTGTTCCGCCGCTAACTCACTTGCTTCACTTGATAACCAAATATGCCAGTCTTCATCGTGGCTATGACCGTGATGATCATCGTGCTTATGGCTATGCCCTTTATGTTCGTGTTTATGATCGTGTGAATGCTTGTGATCTTGCTTATGATCGTGGTCGTGAGCATCTTCTTTTTTATCGCTCGCTTTTTCTACCAACTCTTCAATCGCTTCGACATTCTCAAGGGTTAATACCTTCTCTTTCGGCAGTTTTTCGATGCTTTTTTCGAGGAAACTTTCTAAACCATCGCCCACCCAAACCACTAATTGAGCAGATTGTAACTGCGATACATCTGACGGTTTCAAGCTGTAATCGTGTGGAGAAGCGGTTACCGGTAATAATACTTTGGTTTCAGTAACGCCATCAGTAATCGCATTGGCGATAAAGCCCAACGGTTTGATGCTGGTTAATACATCCGCTTGAGCAACTCCCGCCCCTAAAACCGCTAAGCCAATCAATGTTTTCTTAAACATAAAATCTCCTTTTATAAATTTGAAACCAATGTATTCTAGCAAAACCAAATAAAATTTCTATAAATTTTTTATGGGTATTTTTCATCCGCATTTTTCTATATACTTGCAAAAAACTTCAGAAATATGACCGCTATGAAATATAAAAATTTACGAGAATTTCTTGATTTACTTGAAGCACAAGGCGAGTTAGTTCGTATTAAACAAGAAATCGACCCTTATTTAGAAATGACGGAAATTGCCGATAGAACCTTAAGAAAAGGTGGACCGGCATTGTTGTTTGAAAACCCTAAGGGTAGCCAAATTCCTGTACTATGCAATTTATTCGGCACACCAAAACGAGTGGCGATGGGAATGGGGCAGGAAGATACCAAAGCCTTGCGAGAACTTGGCAAGCTACTCGCCTTTTTAAAAGAGCCTGAGCCGCCAAAAGGTTTCAAGGATTTAATCGGGCAGCTGCCGCAATGGAAGCAAATTCTTAATATGCCGCCGAAAGTGTTAAGTCGAGCAGAATGCCAGCAAGTGGTCATTTCGGGCGATGAGGTCGATCTCACTAAGTTGCCTATTATGCACTGCTGGAAAGGCGATATTGCCCCACTCGTTACTTGGGGGCTGACGATTACGCAAGGTCCGTACAAAAAACGCCAAAATCTAGGGATTTATCGCCAACAATTAATCGGCAAAAACAAGCTCATTATGCGTTGGCTCTCGCATCGTGGCGGGGCGTTAGATTTCCAAGAGTGGAAAGCCGAAAACCCCGATAAACCATTCCCTGTTTCAGTTGCCATTGGGGCAGATCCTGCAACGATTTTAGCCGCCGTTACGCCAATTCCCGATACACTCTCGGAATACGCATTCGCCGGGCTTTTACGTGGTAATAAAACGGAAGTGGTAAAATCGATTTCAAATGATTTAGAAGTGCCGGCAAGTGCAGAAATTGTACTTGAAGGCTACATTGATTTAGAGGAAACCGCATTAGAAGGTCCTTACGGCGACCACACGGGTTACTACAACGAACAAGAATATTTCCCCGTGTTTACCGTTACCCATATCACAATGCGAAAAGATGCGATTTATCATAGTACCTACACAGGCAGACCACCTGATGAGCCGGCGGTGTTAGGCGAAGCGTTAAACGAAGTCTTTATTCCAATTTTACAGAAGCAATTCCCTGAAATTGTCGATTTCTATCTGCCACCGGAAGGTTGCTCCTATCGTTTGGCAGTCGTTACGATGAAAAAGCAATACGCAGGGCACGCTAAACGGGTAATGATGGGCGTTTGGTCATTCTTACGCCAATTTATGTACACCAAATTTGTAATTGTGTGTGATGATGATGTGAACGCTCGAGATTGGAAAGATGTGATTTGGGCGATCACCACCCGCTGCGATCCGGCACGAGATACTACATTAATTGAAAACACCCCGATTGATTATCTTGATTTTGCCTCGCCAATTGCCGGCTTAGGCTCAAAAATGGGGATTGATGCTACCAACAAATGGGCTGGCGAAACCACTCGTGAATGGGGAACACCTATCGAAAAAGATGAAAGTGTGGTAAAACGTGTTGATGAGATTTGGGAACAACTCGGCATCTAACTAACAAGCGGTTGAATTGCAAAAAAATTTGTAAATTTAAGCACCAACAAGTACAAGATTAAAAGTGTTTTTAAGGAATAGCAACCGATTTGACAAACTAGAATGAAAAGCGGACAATGCTCTAAAATTGTCCGTTTTTTAATAGGAGCAAATAATGTTTAAAGAGAAAGGATATGATGAATTTCTGGCTGAACAAATCCGTATTGGTAGAGAAGAAATCAAAGCTGGGAAAGGTATTCCTTTAGATGTTGCTAAACAACAAATTAAAAGCCGATTAGAGCAGAAAATTCGAGAAATGGAGCTAAGCCAAAACAGAGATGTGGCTTATGGCTAGTTTTATATTAACCCCGAAAGCTCGTAGTAACATTGATGAAATTTTAGAAAATGTTATTGAGTTTACTGGTTATGAGCAGAGTGCTATCAAACTCTATGAGGATATTCTCAAAAAGTTTGAACTTATTGCTTTTATGCCAACAATCGGAGTTTGCCGTGATGACGGCACACGAGAAACTTTTGTACGAAATTATCGAATAGTGTATGAGATTGTTGAAGAAGATATTTTCATTATTACAATTATTCACACTCGCCGACTTTACCCTCGCCCTTCTTAATAACCCACAAGCGGTTAAATTTGCAAAAAAATTTGTAAATTTAACCGCTTGTGTTTTTTATATTCAACAACAAAATTCAATAAAATTAATTCGCAACAACGGCTACAATTACCTTGCTTTTAAAAGGGGTAAAATGCGATAATACCTTGTTATTTTTGCCTGTAAAAAGCAACGGAAAATTTGCAAAAATTTGGCAAAAAATAACCGCTTGCAAAAATCTTCAGCAAGCCATAAGTGATTGATTTTGCAGTTTCTTTGAGACAAGAAAAAGTAAACATAAGACAACTATCAACACTTTTATTAGGAATTAAGACAGTCGTGAGATAGACATAAAAACATTCCTGAATAATGGGGCAAACAGCCCGTGTAAAATGAACAATAATGAGAAAACACAATGAAAAGAATGTTAATCAATGCAACTCAAAAAGAAGAGTTGCGTGTTGCCCTTGTTGATGGGCAGCGTTTATTCGACCTAGATATTGAAAGTCCGGGGCACGAACAGAAAAAATCTAATATCTACAAGGGTAAAATTACCCGTGTTGAACCAAGCCTTGAAGCAGCATTCGTTGATTACGGTGCAGAACGCCACGGTTTCCTACCTTTAAAAGAAATTTCCCGTGAATACTTCCCGTCAGACTATGTGTTTAACGGTCGTCCAAATATCAAAGATATTATCCAAGAAGGACAAGAAGTTATCGTTCAAGTCAGCAAAGAAGAACGTGGTAATAAAGGTGCAGCCTTAACCACTTTCATTTCTCTTGCGGGTAGTTACTTAGTTTTAATGCCAAACAATCCGCGTGCAGGCGGTATTTCCCGCCGTATTGAAGGCGATGAGCGTTTAGAGTTAAAAGAGGCTTTAGACTGCTTAGATGTACCTGAAGATGTCGGTTTGATTGTACGTACTGCCGGTGTGGGAAAATCACCTGAAGAGTTGCAGTGGGACTTAAAAGTGCTATTGCACCATTGGGACGCCATTAAAAAAGCGGCAGAGTCTCGCCCTGCACCTTTCCTAATCCATCAAGAAAGTGATGTAATAGTACGTGCCATTCGTGATTACCTACGCCGTGATATCGGTGAAATCTTAATCGACAACAAAAAAGTATTCGAAAAGGCGAAAAATCACATTCGTTTGGTTCGCCCTGATTTCATCAACCGTGTGCGTTTATACGAAGGCGAAGTACCGTTATTTAGCCATTATCAAATTGAATCGCAAATTGAATCTGCATTCCAACGTGAAGTACGTTTACCGTCAGGCGGCTCAATTGTTATTGATGTAACAGAAGCCCTAACAGCGATTGATATTAACTCATCACGTTCAACTCGCGGTGGCGATATTGAAGAAACTGCCCTTAACACTAACTTAGAAGCGGCAGATGAAATTGCTCGCCAATTACGTTTACGTGATTTGGGCGGTTTAATTGTGATCGACTTTATCGATATGACCCCGGTTCGTCATCAACGTGAGGTAGAAAACCGCATTCGTGAAGCAACACGTCAAGACCGTGCAAGAATTCAGTTTGCTCGCATCTCTCGTTTCGGTTTGTTAGAAATGAGCCGCCAACGTTTAAGTCCATCATTAAGTGAAGCTTCATCGCATATCTGTCCTCGTTGTCAAGGCACAGGTAAAGTGCGTGATAATGAGTCTATTGCCCTTTCAATCTTACGTTTATTAGAAGAAGAGGCGATTAAAGAAAACACGGCTCAAGTTCACACCATTGTGCCGGTGCAGATTGCAACTTATTTATTAAACGAAAAACGTAAAGCAATTTCAAGCATTGAAAAACGCCACGAGGTTCAAATTGTGGTTGTACCGTCTGAAAGTATGGAAACCCCACATTTCAGCGTGTATCGCCTGCGTGAAAATGAAGTAACACCAACCTTGAGCTATGATTTGACTAAACATTACGAGGCACGTAGCGAGGAAGAACCACACCATCATTCACATAACCATAATGATGATGCCTTAGTAACTCGCAATGAGCCTGTGATTACCGTTGAATCTGTATTACAAAGCACCGAGCTAAATCTTCAACCTGCACCAACACCGGTTGAGCCGGCGAAACCATCTCTATTCAGCCGTTTAATGGCAACGATTAAAGGCTGGTTTGCAACAGAAGAAAAAGTGGAAGAAAAACCGAAACCGAAATCTCGCAATCAACGTGATCGTCGCCAACGTCGTGAACGCCCAAACCGCAATACAAAAGCGGAAAATCAAGAGCGTAAACAACAGCAAAATCAAGTAGCGTCTCAAGAAGAAAAAGCTACTCGTACTGAGAAAAAACAACGTCGTGCGGTGGTTGAAGAAGTAGCTGGCGTAACTGATGCACAGGAAAGCCGCAATAATCAACGAGAAAACCAAGTAGAACGCCGCCAACGTCGTGAATTACGCAAAAAAGTGCGTGTTGAGGCAGTAGAAGCTGTAAGTGAAAATTTAATACCATCAACAGTAGAAACTCTTGCGGTTAAACTAGATGATGTTGAAAATGTGCAAAAAAATGATGACAAACACTTGTGTTTGAACGTTGGCTTAGCCAACGGCTCCGAAGGAGCGAGCGTAGCGAGTAATATTCAACCGCTTGTAGCAGTAGAAGCTATTGCTGAAAACAACTCTGAAAGCCGTGATAACAACCGCCAACGCCGTTTGCCTCGCCATTTACGTGTAGGTAATCAGCGTCGTCGTGAGAATCAGCGTGGTAATGCAACTTCTGCAATGCCATTGAGCTCAGCAGTTGCTTCGCCTGAACTTGCCAGCGGTAAAGTTTGGGTACAATTTGCAACTCCGGCAAAAGCGGAAGAAAAAGTACAATTCTTATCGGTTGATCAAATGCTTGAACAGCAAGAAACCCAACCTGTTGAAGCAGAGAAAAAAGTAGCTGAGAAGAAAACACTTTCTGTTAGCCCATTAGGTGGATTTGTTGCTCAGCCGACTAATCGTGATTTAGTCAAAGAAAAACAAGAGGAACACGCTAAGCCTAAAGCAGAAAAAGGATTAGAACCGGAAATTCAAAAATCAGAAGTAAAAGAACATATTGCTCCATTTGGCAGTGTGGTTACTCAACCTTCTGAGCGTGATTTGGTAAAAGAGAAGAATGAGCGTGTTGGTAAATTCCAATCAAAAGCGACTTCTGCTCCAGCCATTGAAACAGTATCTCAACAAGTTATTGAAGTGCCTGTTTCAAGCTATGAAAGCAACTATAGTTTTAACGGTCGCTTAGGCACATTCTCTCGTGTTGAACATACCAAAGCGGAAATGACTGTTGCTGCACCACCAACAGAAAGCTTAGACTCTTTTGCTATTAATCAGTGGCAAAATTCTAAATATTATTTCTACGGTAAGGGTTTCGGTGGTTACACTAGTGCGGTAAGCCAAGTGCAATCTGCACCTCGCTCAACCAATATTGAGTAAAAAACTCTAAACTAGAATGCCTATTGATTAAAAATTAATAGGCATTTTTTATAATATGAACTTTTTATGATTTAATCAGCCTAAGCAAATACATTGCAAAATGTATTTGTTTATTTTTTTAATTTAAGGAACTCGGAATGAAAAAAACAATTTTATCTTTATTAGTGTTAGGTACAACAATGACGCTTGCAGCGTGTGATCAAGCAAAAGAAGCAACTCAAGCAACAGTAAACAAAGCTACTGAAGTGAAAGAAGCAGTTGTTGAAAAAGCAACAGAAGTTAAAGAGGCAACGAAAGATGCTATGCAAGCAACAGCAAATAAAGCGGAAGAAGCTAAAAATTCTGTTGTTGAGAAAGCAGCAGAAGTTAAAGCAGTAACTGAAGCTAAAACTGACGAAGTAAAAGAAGCAGCCAAAGAAGCTGTACAAGCAACGGCAGACAAAGCCGAAGCCGCTAAAAATGCGGTAGTTGAGAAAGCAGCTGAAGCAAAAGTAGCAGCTGAAGCAAAGATGGAAGAATTAAAAGAAGCAGCTAAAGATGCTGCACAAACCGTTTCAGATAAAACAGAAGCCACAAAAAATGCAGTAGTTGAAAAAGCAGAGGAGGCTAAAGTCGCAACAGAAGCTAAAGCTACAGAGTTGAAAGCAGCAGCTAAAGAAGCCGCACAAGCAACATCAGATAAAGCAGAAGCAGCTAAAAACGCTGTAGTTGAAAAAGCAGCAGAGTTAAAAGAAGTAACTGAAATGAAAGCTGAAGAAGTGAAACAAGCGGTAGAAAGTAAATAACAATTACTCAAAAGCTCTGCAAATGCAGAGCTTTTTTATCAACTACTCTTATATAAAAAGAGCTAAACTTTCACAAGTTTAGCTCTTCTTAATTATAAGCCTTTTGGAATTCGGATTTTTTGACCCGGGAAGATTTTATTTTCGTCTTTAATCACTTCTTTATTCGCTTCCACAATCGCTTTATATT
>NZ_JBXGGI010000105.1:0-16370 GCF_056854775.1 Mannheimia sp. | reverse complement strand
GAAGAAGCCGCTTATACCTTGCGTTCTAATCGCTATCAAGCCTTCTTTAACATTATTTTCCCGTTACTCAAGCCTGCTCTGGCTAACTCATTCTTGGTAGTCGCCATTCAATCTCTTGCCGATTTCAGTACCCCATTAGTTTTAGGTGGCAGTTTTGATGTGATCGCTACTCAAATCTACTTCTATATTGCTGGCTCGCAACTTGATTATGCCTCCGCAAGCACACTTGGGGCGATTTTACTGGTGTTCTCGCTTGCGATTTTCGTGATCCAATATCTCTGGATCGGCAACCGCTCTTATGTAACTGTATCAGGAAAATCTTATCGTGGCGATGTGCAAGATTTACCAAGCGGTATGAAATGGCTCATTATTTGCACATTGTTGTTCTGGGGAACGTTCAACTTGGTGCTCTACGGCAGCATTTTCTACGGCAGTTTTACTGTGAACTGGGGCGTGGATTACACCTTAACGCTTGATAACTACATCAAGCTGTTCGGGCAAGGCTTTAGCGATGGCGGTTTCCCATCACTCATTCAAACCGTGTTGTTCGCCGCTGCTGCCGCTCCAATTACCGCTCTGTTTGGTTTGTTGATTGCTTATGTTACGGTTCGCCGTGATTTCAAAGGCAAAAAAACGTTGGAATTTCTAACTTTACTTTGCTTTGCCGTGCCGGGAACGGTAGCCGGGGTGTCTTACATTCTCGCCTTCAACGATTCACCGATTTATTTAACAGGTACAGGTATGATTATTATCCTCTCAATGGTAATGCGAAATATGCCTGTGGGTATGCGTGCCGCCATTGCCGGTTTAGGGCAACTGGACAAATCGTTAGATGAAGCCTCCCTTTCGCTAAAAGCCGGCTCATTTAAAACAATGTTGTTTGTGGTGTTACCGCTCCTCAAGCCAGCCTTGCTTTCCGCTTTAGTAACCAGCTTCGTGCGGGCAATGACTACCGTGAGTGCAATTGTATTCTTAGTTACTGCTGATACGCGTGTTGCAACCTCTTATATTCTCAACCGAGTAGAGGATGGCGAATACGGTATTGCGATTGCTTACGGCTCAATTTTGATTGTTGTGATGATGGCGATTATTTTGATTTTCGATTGGATCGTCGGCGATACACGTATTGCTCGCTCTAAGGCAAAGAAAATGTAAAAAGACATCTACTCTCTCCCTTTATGGGAGAGAGACAGAAAAATACTTCGTTCAGAAGTATTTTTCAGAGAGAGGGATATAATTAAAAGGACAAAATATGAATAACGATTTCTTAGTATTAAAAAATGTAACTAAATCTTTCGGCAAAGCAACTGTTATCAATAATCTCAACCTCAGCATTCCAAAAGGCAAAATGATTACCCTGCTTGGACCTTCAGGCTGTGGAAAAACCACCGTACTACGTTTAGTCGCAGGTCTAGAAAGCCCGACTTCTGGGCAAATTTTTATTGATGGCGAAGATGTTACCCAAAGCTCAATCCAGAACCGTGATATCTGTATTGTATTCCAATCCTATGCACTCTTTCCGCATATGTCGATTGGCGATAATGTCGGCTATGGCTTAAAAATGCAAGGGGTGCCGAAAGAAGAACGATTACAACGTGTGAAAGAGGCGTTGGAATTGGTCGATTTAGCGGGGTTTGAAGACCGTTTTGTCGATCAGATTTCAGGCGGACAACAGCAACGAGTGGCTCTGGCACGTGCGTTAATTCTAAAACCAAAGGTACTTTTATTTGATGAACCATTAAGTAACTTAGATGCTAACCTTCGCCGTTCAATGCGAGAAAAAATCCGTGAATTACAGCAACGCCTGAATATTACTTCACTTTATGTTACTCACGACCAATCGGAAGCCTTTGCGGTGTCTGACCAAGTAATTGTGATGGATAAAGGAATTATCAAACAGCAAGATACGGCAAAAAATCTCTATTTACAGCCAAACTCGCTATTCCTTGCTAACTTTATGGGCGAATCAACCATTCTGCCGGCGAAGAAATTGGATGACCAAATCCAAATTGGCAATTTCAGTTTTATTCTTGCTAATTCAGCTCGCTTCAATGTACCGAACGGCGACTGCTTGGTCGGTATCCGCCCAGAAGCAATCCGCTTGCAGGCTGATGGTGAAGAAAATCAACGTTGCCAAATCAAACACGCGGTTTATATGGGTGCTCATTGGGAAATTGCAGTGGAGTGGCAAGGCAAAGAGCTGATGGTAAACCTCAACCCTGATCAATATAATGAAAACCAAGCGGAATATTATATTCACTTAAGCCAAAATGGTATTTTCTTGTTAAATCAAGAATAGCCCTAAACACAAGCGGTCTGATTTGCAAAAAAATTTACTAATCAGACCGCTTGCTATTTAAAAAGCATTAATTATTTCTGTTTTTTTAAAAACTCAACGGCAGTATCTGGGAAGTCGGTAAATACACCCGTTGCCCCTGCTTTATTCAATAGTGCGTCATACATTTGATCTACATTTTCAAAGAATGGAGCTAACGCATCTTTACGCACAGTGTAAGGGTGAATTTCTAACTTATGTTTAGCCAACTCTTTTACAAGCGGGGTATATTTAATATCTCCTACTTTTGAGTTTTTATCGTCAATCAACATATACCAGCCCGGACCTACGCCATCAGCATATTTTGCCACTTCCGCCATCGCTCCTTCTTTGAACATCCAGTCGTAGTCGTAGTTAATCCATTTGCCGTCTTTGTCTTTCTCTTCGGTCTCAAACCAATCGGTGTACGCCACAAGTTGTACTAATTTCACATCCATACCAAGCTGAGGAAGTAATTCGGTTTTAATCCGTTTTAACTCATTGAAATCGAAAGTTTGTAGATAAACTGGAGATGATTTTTTATCGTAGCCATATTTTTTCAACACTTTCAACGTTTCTAACGCAATGTCTTTACCTTCCTTGTGGTGTAACCAAGGTGCTTTAATTTCTGGATAGATCCCAATTTTCTTACCCGTTGATTTTTCTAAGCCTTGAATAAACTCAATTTCTTCTTCAAACGTATGAATTTTAAAATTGGACTGCCAAAGTGGGAAACGTTTTGGATAAACTTGAACCTGCTTACCATCTTCAATTTTGAAGTTTTCACTCATTTCCAGTGTGCGAATTTCTTCTAAGGTGAAATCTGCTACATAGTAACGCCCATCTTCACGCTTACGTTCCGGAAATTTTTTCGCTACATCGGTTAAGCCATCTAAGAAATGGTCGTGGATCACAATAATATGATTATCTTTCGTCATTGCAAGATCTTGCTCTAAATAGTCCGCTTGTTGCCCGAATGCAAGTGCCTTAGACTCTAAAGTATGCTCAGGTAAATAACCACTTGCACCACGATGAGCAATAACTAACTTATCCGATTGTTGTGCATAAGCACTCAATGTCGCTGCTGATAATGCTAATGCCGCAACTAATGTTTTGAATTGAAATTTCATAGAATTACCTCATTGTGTTAAAAATAAAGGAAGAACATTTCTGCTCTTCCTTTTGCTAATAGATTAACGACTATTTACCGTAGTGGTCGCCTAATTTTGCTTTGTGTTTACCTTCTTCAATCATCACGATAAACATCAGTAATACTGCCAACACACCACCTGTAATCATCACATAGAAGCCACCGTCCCAGCCAAATTCGTGGGCTGCCCAACCTACTACCGCAGATGCAGAAACTGTACCACCTAAGTAACCGAATAAACCGGTGAAACCTGCTGATGTGCCCGCGGCTTTTTTCGGTGCTAATTCAAGAGCGTGTAAACCGATAAGCATTACAGGACCGTAAATTAAGAAACCGATAGTCGTCATTAAGATGAAGTCCATTAACTGATATGGGTTTTCATACCACGCTTTGCCTGCATATTGAGCCAGCTCCGCCTCAGGTGTTGCTGGGTTCAACCATAATGCAACAACCGCTGCGGTGGTTAAAATCATAAATACGAAACCGGTTAAACCACGTTTACCTTTGAAGATCTTATCTGACACCCAACCACATAATAACGTGCCAGGAATCGCTGCAAGCTCATAAATAATGTACGCAGACGCAGTACCTTTAATGTTGAAATGTTTCACTTCACCTAAATAAACTGGAGACCATTTCAATACACCATAACGAATTAAGTAAACGAATACGTTCGCAATTGCGATGTACCACAAGAGTTTATTTTTTAATACATAAGTGAATAAAATCTCTTTGGTGGTTAATTCGGTTTCAGATTTTTTCTCATCATAATCATCCGGATAGTCGTTACGCCATTTTTCAACCGGTGGTAAACCGCAAGATTGAGGCGTGTCTTTCATCATAAAATAGATTGGAATCGCCGCAATCATTGCTGCAATACCCGGATAGTATAAGGCTTGTTGCCAAATATCTTTTGCGGTTGCTTCAACACCATATGTGTTGTAGAAAATTGCACCGGCTAAAATCACCATTAAGCCCGGTACCATACCACCCACGTTGTGAGCACAGTTCCAAATAGAAACGATAGTACCGCGTTCAGATTTAGACCACCAGTGAACCATCGTACGACCACACGGAGGCCAACCCATACCTTGGAACCAACCGTTTAAGAAGATCATCACGAACATTACCGCAATGCCTGAAGTTGCCCACGGCATCAAGCCCATCATAGTCATACATAAACCGGACAGTAATAAACCGAACGGTAAAAAGACTTTCGGATTTGAGCGGTCTGACATCCACGCCATCACAAATTTTGATAAACCGTACGCTAAACCGGCACCGGTACCGATGATACCGAGTTCCGCTTTGTTGTATAAACCGGCTTCAATTAAACCTTTTTGTGCTAAGTCGAAGTTAGCACGCACAAAATAATAAGCGGCATAGCCGAAAAAAATACCTGCAAACACTTGCCAACGTAAGAATTTGTATCTTGCATCAACTTTGTCCGCCGGCAACTCCGCAATATGCGGAGCGGGTTTAAATGGACCAAACATTTTTATTCTCCAATATAATTATTAAGTAATACCTATTCTTAGGTCGGTCAATAATATCTGAAAATAACAAATGACAAAGTTATTTTTTGCAAAAGTGTGATTTATTTCACAAAATTTTCACTTTAAATCATTTTAAATTTTCGAAAATACGCATTTTGTTCTTGTATATCTAATCTAACTACTTATAAAAAAGCCACTTTACACAACTGAAAAAGCAGTAACTTACGATTTAAATTCAATAATTTTGTGATATAGATCTGATTTTCGAACAAATCTATTTGAACTCATTTTATTTTCGTTTATGCTAATAAAGTTTAAATTAAGTTCAAATTCGAGCAATTAGCATCGAACAAAAGGAGCAAAAAATGCAAAGAAATCAACAACTCGCTCAAGTGCAACAAACGCAAAAATGGGATTTCATTATTATTGGTGGCGGTGCAAGCGGTTTAGGTATTGCAGTAGATACCGCCTCTCGTGGCTATAAAACCTTATTGTTAGAAAGTCACGACTTCGCTAAAGGGACATCAAGCCGTAGTACTAAATTAGTACACGGTGGTGTGCGTTATTTAGCCAATGGCGATGTCGCATTAGTAAGAGAGGCATTGCGTGAACGTGGTCGCTTAGCTAAAAATGCGGCTCACCTCTTTAAAAACCAAAGTTTCATTATTCCAAATTACACCCTTAAAGATTGTTTAATGTACCGTGTTGGTTTAGGAATGTACGATATGCTTTCAGGCAATCTCAGTTTAGGTAAAACCCAAAACATTGATAAAGCTGAAGCAAAAAGACGTTTACCAACATTAAACGATTTGGGTTTGCGTGCAGGAACAGTTTATCAAGACGGACAATTTGATGATGCTCGTTTAGCCGTAAATATGGCTCAAACAGTGGTAGAACAAGGCGGAACAGTGCTAAACCACGCTAAAGTAACGTCATTGCACAAAACACCACAGGGCAAAATTGATGGCGTAACTTTCTACGATGAGCTAAACCAACAAGAGCATACAGTATTTGGTACAGCAGTGATTAATGCAACCGGCGTATTTATGAATGATATTTTAAGTATGGATCACGGCAGCCCGAAAAAATTCGTTGTGCCAAGTCAAGGGATTCACTTAGTGTTAGATAAATCATTCTTACCAAGTAATGATGCATTAATGATTCCTAAAACCTCAGACGGTCGTGTGCTATTCGCTGTGCCTTGGCACGATGTGCTAGTCGTAGGCACAACGGATACGTTAATCGAACACCCATCTTACGAACCTATTCCGTTAGAACAAGAGGTAAACTTTATTTTAACTACTGCTGGGCAATATCTGACAAAAAAACCAACCCGAGATGATGTAAAAGCCGTATTCGCAGGACAACGCCCGCTTGCTGCACCTGAAAAAGAAGGTCAAAGCACGAAAGAGGTTTCTCGTAGCCATAAAGTTTTAACCGACCCGACTAGTGGCTTGGTTACTATCACAGGTGGTAAATGGACAACTTATCGCCAAATGGCAGAAGATACGGTGGAAGAAGCATTAAAAGTTCACCCACAATTAGGCAACAAACCTTGTAGAACGGTCGATTTATCTATTCACGGTAATATTCCAGCAGAATTAGTTAATTTACAAGATCATCTCTACGTTTATGGTTCAGACATTCCGGAACTACGAGGCTTAATGACCGCTTACCCTGAATATGCGGAAAAACTCCACCCAAGATTGGATTACACTGTGGCTGAAGTGATTTGGGCGGTTCGTAATGAGATGGCTCAAACAGTAGAAGATGTATTAGCACGCCGCGTTCGCTTACTCTTTACTGATGCAAGAGCTGCAATTGACAGTGCAGCTAAAGTTGCTGCAATTATGGCGAAAGAAATGGGTAAAGATGAAGTGTGGCAACAAGCCCAAGTATCTCAATTCCTTGAAGTGGCAAAACACTACTTACTTGTGGATTACCAACCGCAAAATTAATCACAAGCGGTCATATTTTTCATAAAAATTACAAAAAAATAGCGAACTTAATGTTCGCTATTTTTATTTCAATACTTTAGCCTTTGTAAACCGGCAACATCTCAAACATTGCAAGGAAGTGGAATACCGCCACCAATACACCAAACAGGATAACCGCACCAATCAATAGATTGCCACCACCCACTTTAAATCCCTCTTGCAAACCTTGCTGGCGAACTTTATAAACCAACACAGCAGGGATAATACACGTCCAAATCGTTGCTACTGCCCCTGCATACCCAATCGCCGTCACAAAACCGAATGGGAACAGAATAGAGAGTACCAACGGCGGCAAGAAAGTAACAAGATAACTTTTAGTTCTGCCTGCTTTGTCATTTTGGAAACCAAAGAAGTCTGCCAAAAAATCAAACACGCCCAACCCCACACCGATAAATGAGGATAAAATTGCCGCCATCGAAAACGCATTCAATGAGTGTTTGACTGACGCTGAATCAACCACACCACCTAAGATTTTCAACAACACATCCACATTGCCACCACTTTCAATAATAGGGGCAAATTGATCTCGTGGTAAATTACCGAAAATACTTACCACCCAAACAAAGTAAAGCAGGAATGAAATTAAAGTACCATAGAAAATTGCTTTTGCCGCTTTTTTCTCCTCACCGTAGTAAGCTCGCATTGATGACACTGAGTGATGATAACCAAAGGAAGTTAATGCTACAGGTAACATCATCATCGCATATTTAAAGTAGCCTGAATCATTGGTGGATTGGGTGTCAAACAACGTATCAAGACTGATATTTGCCGTTAATCCAAAAATACTAAATGCAAAGCTCAGCACCATAAAGACGATTAGAATAACCGAAATTCTGTCCACCGCACGAGTTGAATGCCAGACAAAAGCCCCAAACACCAACACAAACAACGCTGAGGCGACTTTGCTATTTAGTCCCAGAAGCTCTTGTAAAATCAAACCGGAAGAGGTGATATACGCATAAAGTAAAATCCCACCAACAAAATAGACTGCTAAGTTATTAATCATATTAACTTGGCAGCCTAATACATCTTTGGTAACTGTATTAAACGAAGCTCGTAAATCATACTTTCTATAGGCTTCTAAAAGCATAAAACCAGAAAGCATCATCACTGACATAGTTAGCAACAACACTAATATTGTCCAGATTGTCCAAGCCCCTGAGCCGGCACTGGGAAGTCCTAGCATTCCTGCTCCGACACACACGCTGGCAATAATACACGCTCCGCCAAAAACAGAAGGTTGTTTTTTCATAAGGAACTCCTTATTGAATATTATTTGGCTACCCCTTCCTTAGCAGGGGTAGCTATTCGTGTAGTTATTCCACTTCTTTTAATAACGCGGTGAAATGTCTTAACACTTTCGGTTCATAGGTAAAAGTCAGCCCTTTGATATTTGCAGCATTTTCTTTCACTTTTTGGAACGCTTCAATAATAAAATCCATATGAGTTTGGGTATAAGTTGCACGCGGAATCGTTAAACGTAGTAACTCCGCAGGGCAAGGCAGTTGTTTGCCCGTTTTCGGGTCGCGTCCGAGCAGGAACGAGCCGATTTCCACCGCACGAATACCTGCTACTTTATACAATTCACAGGCAAGAGCTTGTGCCGGGAACTGCTCTGGTGGGATATGTGGCAACAGTTTGCCTGCATCCACGAACGCCGCGTGCCCGCCAGCTTGTTGGCAAACCACACCGATCGCTTCCAAACCATCCACTAAATATTGCACTTGATTGATGCGATATGCTAACCAATCTTGACGCATACCATCACGCAGCCCGACGGCTAAACGCTCCATAGCACCGCCTTCTAAACCGCCGTAGGTTGGGAAACCTTCCTGCACTACACAAAGCGTGCGGCATTCAGTATAAACGTCGAACCATTTATCATCTTTAAAGCAGAGCAAACCGCCCATCTGTACCATCGCATCTTTTTTCGCCGACATCGCCAACATATCAGCATATTTATAGCTTTCAAAGGTAATCTGCTCAATCGTCCAATCTTTGTAGGCTTCTTCACGCTGCTGAATAAAGTAGGCATTTTCGGCAAAGCGGGCAGAATCCATCACTACAGGGATATCATATTTCTGGGCAATCGCATACATACCTTTCATATTTTCAATTGAAACAGGCTGACCACCCGCAGAGTTACAAGTAATGGTACAAACAATATACGGTACGTTTTTCGGTTCAGCTTCTAAAATCGTTTTTTCGAGCTGTTCTAAGTCAAAATTACCTTTGAAATCGCTACGCACGCCGGTATCAAATGCCTCTTTGGTATAAGTATTTTTCACCGTACAACCGTTTATTTGACTATGCCCTTGCGTGGTATCAAAGAAATAGTTGGAGATCACCACCATTTTGCTACGATCTAAGCCCTTTTCCTGCTCACGCTTTTTGATCAACACAGGAATATAGATCTGCTCCGCACCTCGCCCTTGGTGGGTTGGAATGGTATATTGATAGCCAAAAATCTCTTTCACAGCATTCGCCAACGCATAGTAGCTACGACTACCACTATAAGCTTCATCACCACGTAGCATTGCAGCTTGCATATCTTGAGTAATTGCCCCCGTACCACTGTCGGTCAGCAAATCAATAAAAACATCATCGCTGTCTAATAAAAATGGATTCATTCCGGCTTTTAAAATCGCTTGATCACGATATTCACGTGTAGTGCGTTTAACAGGTTCAATAACACGAATACGGAACGGTTCAGGTAAATGTTTAAAATTTTGCATAAAGAATCCCTTACTAACCTTAGTTAGCAAAAATAAAAATAGAAAGATTGATTAAAAATAAAAGAAGAACCAATTGATTGAATTAGCAGGAGATTAAGGGAAAGAAAAAGGAGAGCTTATGATCGAGATTAAACCATCGACTTAATACACTTTTGAGAAATTTCATAATATGTTCCTCCATAATATGTTTCTCAAGGGTTGGTAGAAAATAGTGATAGATAATGGTTGGATAAGTATATAGAAAGTAAAGCTTTTATCATCTCCTAAATATCAAAAATGTGATCTAATTCACAACATTTACATCAGAAATGAAATTAATGCAAATAAAAACAAGCGGTCAATTTTGCAAAAAAAGTTGTAAAATTGACCGCTTGTATCTTGATTATCGTCTATTTTGCTTCTGCTTCAATAAAAACAGAGCAATTAATCCCAATGCGGAATAACCAACTCCTTTAGTTTTCAGGAATTTCTTCAACATAAACTCTAATACTGCCGTTGTTGCAACAGGAGACGAAATAAGCGATAAGCCCGTATTTCTCGCTTGTTTAAAGGGTTGAACAATATCATTTTTAGTTTTTTTGGTTTCCGCTTTAAAACGCATTCTCAGAGCATTGCCTTTCATTATCAACAATTCTTTCTCGGTTAGTTTTAAATCTTCCATTTTATTACTCCCCATTATTATCCCTAAAAGTATCTTTAAAAGTTAATGCACTTTTAAATGCGGCAATATCTAATTTCAGTTCATCTAATGTGCTTTGCATAAAACTGGTTTGTTTTTTCAATGAAGCTATAATTCCCCAAACAAAGAGTAAAACTAACACTAAACTTATGCCTGAAATAGCAAAAAATGCTACTACTTTATATTCTGGTAATAAATAATTATCTAAAGCAAATAATAAACTAATAAATGAAAATAATAAAAATATAAAGACTAATAATGCTAAAACCAAAACAGAAATTAATTGATTTTTTTGTTCATTAATTTCCAACCTTGCCATTTCACCACGAACTTGAATTATCTCTAATAAAGTAACAAGACTATTTCTAAATCCGGATTTAATATTATCTAACATATCACATTCCTTGTATTAAACAATAAGCCACACCAAAAGGCGTGGCTTAATTATCTAATTAAAACATTTTAATTAATTTAAAGAAAATTATTATCTTCTTGCAACTAAAACACCTAATAATAATCCAACCACACCGGCAACAGTAATTGCTTTATATGGATTATCGTGCACTAAGGTATCTGTTTGTTTTGCAACGTTTTTAGCACTCTCAACAGTATCGTCTTTTAATGTAGCGAAACGATATTTAACATCATCAAACTGTTCAGATAATCTGTGTTTTAATTTTTTATATTCTTCTGTAGATGAATCTGATGTTTCGTTAAATAATTCTTCTGCATTTTTTAAGATTTCACGAATTTCATTCGTTAATTCTTCACGTTTTGCATCTAAACTCTTAGCCATAATTACTCTCCTTAATATTTAGTGAATATGACATAAAACATAATTCATTTATGCTTCACTATTTAAAATACAGACCCTATACACCGATGTCAACCTTTATTTTTAAGCTTTATTTAATTTAATTTGAAAATTAAATAAACCACAAGCAGTCATAATTTGCAATTTTTTTACAAAATATGACTGTTATTATTTTCTGTTATAGAAATTATAGGCATTGTCAATAGTATCAAAGGTATGCATAATCCCCTCTTCTAAAACCATTGCTGAATCACAATATTCTTTGATAGAGGCAGGGCTATGGGAGACTAAAATGAGTGAGCGATCCTTGCGTTTTTCAAATAGTTCGTGCTTACATTTTGCTGCAAATCGAGAATCCCCTACCGCAATAACCTCATCAATCAAGTAGCAATCAAATTCAATTGAAAGTGATAAAGCAAAAGCAAGTCTTGCTTTCATACCGGATGAGTAGCTTTTTACCGGCTCATATAAGTATTCGCCTAGTTCAGAAAATTCTTCCGTAAAGGATTTTACATAATCAAAATCTGCACCATAAATTCTACTTACAAACCGTAGATTATCCATTCCGGTTAAACTTCCTTGAAATGCACCACTAAATGCCAAGGGCCAAGAGATAGACATTTGACGATCAATTTCACCTGTTGTTGGTGGTTCTACACCACTCATTAAGCGAATTAGTGTTGATTTCCCTGCCCCATTTCTACCTAAAATACCGACTTTTTCGCCTTTTTTCAGCTCAAAATTGATATCTTTTAATACAGTTTTCCAACCACTATTTGTTCGATATCGCTTACTTACATTTTTAACACTAATCATCTAGGTTCGATTCCTTTACGAAAACTTCTTACTAAAAGTAAACCAATGAAGATAAGAATTAGATCACTTACAATAATATAACTTATACTTTCATAAGTTATTACTATTTCTCCAAAATAACCGTGCCTAAACATTTCCGTACCGTGAATCATCGGAAATAAAAGAGCAATTTCTTGAGCTTTAGGCGGTAAATTATGGACAAAAAAGAATGCACCTGAAAGAGGCAATAATATGAAACTTATTGTCCCCCAAATTTTACCAAAAGGCTCTATATAATGAGCTAAAGCACAAATAATTAACCCTAATCCTAATGCAAAAAACGCCATTAATACCCAAGCACAAAGCATATAAAATATATCGTGTGGTATATCAATCCAACCTATGGCTATAAATATTGCTACCAATATTATTTGAGCAATAGATGCTCCGGCTACTTCAAGTAAAACACGCGTGAATATCGTATCTAAAACTTTCACATTTCTATGATAAAGTAAACTTAAATTAGCCGATATTGCACCTTTAGCTCTATTAGAGGCATTTCGCCACATCATAGCAATGGGGTAGCCTGTTATCATAAAAGCAATAATATTAAGCGTTGAAAACTTATCTGCTTTTATATATTTCCAAGCGACAGCAATCAATAATGTTAATAATAAGGGCTCGACAAAAAGCCACAAAAAACCAATATTTTTACGTCCATAGCGAGTGATTAGCTCCCTCATTAAGAGGGCGTGAATCACTCTTTTTTGAATAACGCAAGAACGTTTAAACGTTGTATTATCACCATATCGCATTAGTTTTTATGCTCTTTGATACTTGCAACCAACAAACTTAATACCCCAAATAGAATTAAGCCGATAAAGAAAGTCGCAATAATATTATAAATTCGGTAGGGTTCTAATGCCCAGTCCGGCTTGCTTGGTTTACCAATCACCTCTAAATAGAGTTGCTGACGATCAGCTTCACCACGCGTATTTTGTAATGAGGTCATTGCTGCGGAAAGTTGTTGCTGAGCAAGCTCATTTGCTAATACTAAACGTTGATATTCTGCTGTTTGAGTTGCAACAGAAGTACTTCCACCGGAAAGTTGTTTTGATTGTTCATCAATTTCTTTTCTCAAACTCTTTTGTCTTGTTTGTAGTGCTGCAACTTGAGGATTCTCCGGTGTAATAGATTGCAGTTGTGCTAACTGAGTTTCAACGCGGATTAATTCGCTTTTTAAAGTTGAAATTAACGAAAGTTGAACTCCTGACTGAGCAGGTAAATCATAAATTTTATTTTTTGTACGGTACTGGCTTAATGCTAGGGCTGTATCACTCACATTTTTTTCAGCGTCTTGAACTGACTGTTCCGCAAACTCAACAGTATCCTTTCTAGCTCGCTCATTTAAACGATTAATTAAATCCTCACCTTGTCTGAGAAGATTTTCATTAATTTGTTGCCCTTCTTCAGCATTAAAGGCTCGAACGCGTAAAGTAGCAATGCCAGAAATTGCATCAACATCAATATTAAGACGCTCTCTAAAATAACGATAAAATGCTTCTTGTGAATCATTTAAACCCAAACCATTAAAACGGCTTAAAATATCACCTTGTGTGCTATAAAAGCTTTTTACAGGTAATTCCGTTTCAAGCTGCTCCAACGCAGTACGCGAACGCATATATTCTTGTACAGAATAAGTATCATCTTGTGAACGAGAAAAGCCGGAGTTTTGTAATATCGCTCCCACACCGGTTAAGCTAGATTGATTACGAGGAGAACGTACAACAAAACTTGATTCTGAAACATAAATATCAGAAGCAAATAACGTGTAATAGATACTCGCACAAGCTGTTGGAATAATTACTGTTAGCCAAAGTAATGGATTGGCTAAAAAACTTTTTTTCTTTTTCGACATAATGTCCTCAATAAATAGCTTACAAGCGGTTATTTTTTTAGATTTTTTTGCAAATATATTTTTAATCAATAATTAAAAAGTTCTGATCGTATTCGCTGTACCTGTAATTGGCGATGTAATCGAGAAAATCATTCTCAAGAATTTTTGGAATTCAGACAGTGGTGCATTTGATACATAAACGATATCTTTATCCTGAACAGGAAAACGCTGTAATAAAAACATCGATTGTGGCTCAAGTAAATTTACTTGATAAACCGTTGGTACATCCATTCCTTCTGTATAACCTTTTTCACGCCATAAAGACTGATCGTTATAATCTAATTGTGTAAATGGAATATGGCGGAATACAAAAACACCTCGGGGGTCTGAACGCTCATCAATTAAACCACCCATTTTACCGATAGCCTCGGCTAAAGTGATTCCTTTACTTGAAAAACGCACCTGCTGATTATTACCCACTGCCCCTAATCCGGTAAAGCTATAAGGCGTGTTCATTAGAGCTACAACATCACCGGAACGCAACACAATATTTTGCGATGGATCTGCAATTAATGTTTCAAATGCCATAGAACGCACTTTATTTCCACGTGTTAAACGAACAGTTACATCTTCAATATTTTCACTTGTACCGCCTACTGCTGCAACTGCATCTAAAATGCGTTCATTATTCGCACTTAACGGCATACGGATACTATTACCTTGACGAACCACTGTTACATCAGATGATAAATTACTCGCAATGCGTACTAAAGCTTGGGGTTGATTTGCTTTACGGCTTAATGCCCCAACAATTTGGCTTTGCACAGCTTCCGGTGTTTTACCTGCCACTTTCATATTACCAATAAATGGTACTGTTATCGTCCCATTCTTATTAACCATTTGCGGAGGAAGTTGGGTTAAATGTCCACTTCCTTGCCCTTCAGTACTAAATGTTCCACCGAATAAAACCGCAGGCGGAGCTTCCCAAATAGAAATTTCCAATACATCACCTACATTGACTGTACCGGCATAACCACCGCCACCCATTGAGCCATCAAAACCCGAAAAACGTTGGGCTTGTTGGGCTTGGTATAAATTCTGTGCAGTAATATTATCTAGTTTGATTAGATTAACTTCGGGTAGGTTTGCTTCAGATGTTCTCTCGTTTGCCTCTAACACCTTACTATAACTAGGACCTGATGTGGGTAAGCTAGAGCAGGCTGACAGAAGGGCTAAAGCAGCAAAGGTAAAAAAACGTTGATTTTTCATTAGATTAGAAGCCTCTTTTTTATAAACCTAAATATTATATCATTTATACTATTTGATTCGTATAGTTTTGAATATAAAAACAAGCAACATTTACATATCTTTAACATTTTTATATGTATTTAAATTTTAATTTATGGTATGCTGAAGTAGGTTTTTTATTTAGGCTGATTAGAATGAAACGTACATTTAAAAAATTTATTAAACTATTTTTTAATCCCATAAAATTTTTCAAAGATTCTTGGTTATTCAAATCTAACTTTTTAGATGATGGAAAAAAAATAAAAAATCTCTTTGTAATATCTCATTTAGGGCAACTTGCTCAGGTGGAATCATTAATCAAAAAAGAAGGGCTTTTAAATTGTGCTTTAGTTATTCTTTATACTAAAAAAAACAAGAAAATGCCTGAATTAACAAAGAAAAACACTAATAAATCTTTATTTAAGTGCATATATCTTTTGGAAATCCCTACATATCCAAACAGAATAGAAATAAAAAAATTAGTTAGAATGAATAACTCCTATCAGAAAATGATAGATAAAATCAAGCCTAATAAGTTATTTGTATTTAGTTTTGAAAAGCATTATGGATTATTACTATCTTATGCAGAAAAGAAAAATATTTCTATTAATTTAATAGAAGAAGGAACTGCCACTTATAAATATGATAATGTTGATGAAGCAAATAGAAAAATTTATTCTACATTGAGTCGAAAAGAAAAATTTAAAGCTATGTGGATAAAGTTATTACCTATGTTAAAAGAGCTTCGCCCAACTTTATCTATATATAATCGTTTCCATACAGTTTATTGTATGGAAAGTAAGGTTTTAGAAAAAGTATTTATAGCTAAAAAATACACTCATTTTTTCTTATATGAAGATATTAAACCGGATTCCATTACACTAGACATACAAAATAAATATCAAATATCTAATCAAGATATCATCTTCCTGAATCAGCGTTATCCATTTCCTGCTGATATTTATGCAATGAATTTAATTAATATTTTAAAAACACAGAAGCCAGTTAATGGGAAAGTATTTTTGAAGTTACATCCTAAGGATACAGATGAATTTAAATTGGCTTTAAAAAATGAAATAAGCCAACAACGATTTAGTGAGCATTTTATATTGATAGAAGAAAGTGATTTTCTTGTAGAAAAATTAATTCATTTAAGTATGCCAAAACAAACTATGGCATTAACTTCTACTGGTCTAGTTTATTCAT
>NZ_JBXGGI010000104.1:0-50938 GCF_056854775.1 Mannheimia sp. | reverse complement strand
GAAAAAGAGTTTACCGAACATAATACTATTGTAGATTTGATCCGAAACGATCTCGCCTTAGTTGCTCAAAATATTGAGGTTACAAAATATCGTTATGCGGAGAAGGTACACACCCATCGCGGGGCGATTTTGCAGACAAGTTCCGAGATCTGCGGTGAATTAGCTGAAAATTGGCAAGAAAATATTGGATCTATTTTAGCTGCTTTATTACCAGCTGGCTCAATTAGTGGAGCTCCAAAAGAGAAAACGGTTTCCATTATTCAGCAGGCAGAACGAGGCAAACGTGGTTACTACACAGGCATTTTTGGCTATTTCGATGGCGAAAGTTTAGAAAGTGCGGTAGCAATTCGCTACATCGAGCAAACTGCAAATGGATTATTATTCCGCAGCGGCGGCGGAATTACTTCACAAAGTGTGTTAGAAGATGAATATAACGAAATTTTAGAGAAAGTCTATGTGCCAATTTCCACTCTTTGAAACTCTCTCAATTATTGATGGAAAAGTTCAGAATTTGGATTATCATCAGAAGCGTTTTGAACAAGCTGTGCAAAAATATTTTGACTGTGAGCCAACGTTTACACTGGCACAGATTTTAGTGGTTCCAGAGGCTTATCAACAAGGCAAAATACGTTGCCGAATTGATTATAATGCTTCCGAATTTGAGATAAAATTTTTTGCATACTCGCCAAAACAAGTCGAACGTTTTCGTTGTGTGGAGGTGGAAAATTGGGATTATCACTTAAAATTTAGCGATCGCAAGCGGTTTGATTTACTCAATATTTTGCAAAATGAAGAAGTGGTGATTATCAATAATGGCAATGTGAGTGATTGCTCTATTGGTAACTTACTCTTTCTAAAAGATGGAGTTTGGTGTAGTCCGCAAGATTATTTGTTGAAAGGCACTCAATTAACTCAATTGCTAGAACAGAATAAAGTGAATTTAACGAAAATCACTCAAGCTGATTTAGGGCAATATGAAAAAATAATGTTAATTAATGCACTTAACCCATTTGATGAATCAAGAGCTTTACCTTGTTCACAAATCTATTTTTGTGATCTAGATCGAAAAGTTTAAAAAAATACTTGCAACTGGATAAGTATATACTATAATAATATACAGTTATTTTACGCAATAAGCGTTTATTAAAATTGACAAAGGATAAAATATGGCTGAGAAGAAAAGTCAAAAAAATACACCTGTAAAACAGGTTGAACCGGAACAAAAAGAGAAGGCACTTGCTGCTGCATTAGCTCAAATTGAGAAACAGTTCGGTAAAGGTTCAATTATGAAATTGGGCGATACGCAAACATTAGATATTGAAGCAGTTTCAACCGGTTCTTTAGGGTTAGATTCCGCATTAGGGATTGGTGGTTTACCAATGGGGCGTATTGTTGAAATCTATGGTCCGGAATCTTCAGGTAAAACAACCTTAACTTTATCTGTTGTGGCTCAGGCACAAAAAACAGGTAAAACTTGTGCCTTTATTGATGCAGAACACGCACTTGACCCTGTTTATGCCCGTAAATTAGGTGTAGATACAGACGAATTATTAATTTCACAGCCGGATAACGGTGAACAAGCATTAGAAATTTGTGATGCCCTAGTACGTTCCGGTGCGGTGGATGTAATTATTGTAGACTCTGTAGCCGCACTTACGCCAAAAGCAGAAATTGAAGGGGATATGGGTGATTCCCATATGGGTTTACAAGCTCGTTTAATGTCGCAAGCATTGCGTAAATTAACCGCAAATATTAAAGCAACAAACTGCTTGGTTATTTTCATTAACCAAATCCGTATGAAGATTGGTGTAATGTTTGGTAATCCGGAAACTACAACAGGTGGTAACGCGTTAAAATTCTATGCTTCTGTGCGTTTAGACATTCGCCGTTCAGGTGTGGTAAAAGATGGTGATGAAGTTATCGGTAGTGAAACGAAAGTAAAAGTGGTAAAAAACAAAGTTGCTCCGCCATTCCGTGAAGTTCAATTCGATATTATGTATGGCGAAGGGATTGCTCGCACTAATGAATTACTCATTCTGGCAGAAGCAAATGGCTTTATCAAAAAAGCGGGAGCTTGGTTCTCTTATGAAGGCGAAAAAATCGGTCAGGGTAAAAACAATGCGATTAAATGGTTAAAAGAACACCCTGAAATCGCAGAGAAAATTGAGAAAGATGTGAGAGATTTACTCATTGCTAATCCAAATTTGGTTTCTACTAAAGATTCCAACAATTCAGATGATGACAGCGAAGAGTTTAATGAAGAAGAACTATAATTAACTAAATTTATGCGATTTTCGCTCAATGTGAAAATCGCATTTTTATTTCAACTTATGACAACCATTTCTACAACTAAAACAAATAAATACACTGCGGTTAATTATCTGCTATATTTACTCTCAAAGCGTGATTACAGTGAGCAAGAGCTTCGCCAAAAATTGAAGCAAAAAGAATATGATTTTGATGAAATTGATGAAGCAATAGAAAAGGCACAAGTCAATAATTGGCAAAGTGATGAACGTTTTTGTGTAACTTTTATTCGTTACCGCTCAATGCAAGGTGTAGGTCCTCGCCGACTAAAGCAAGAATTAAAGCTCAAAGGAATTAAAGATTGGCTAATTAACCAAGAACTCGAAAATGCAGAAGTAGATTGGTTTGAATTAGCCGAGCAAATTTTTGAGAAAAAACGACCGCTTGTATGGGATCTTAAAGCCAAACAAAAAATGTGGCGGTTTATGGTCAGCCGTGGTTTTTACAATGATCATTTTAGCCATTTAATGGGTATAGATTATAACAGTGATGAATATGAATAGAGAGAAAATTACCTTTTTTAGCCGATTTGAAGCGGATATTGTAAGTGGTAAAAAAACTATTACCATTCGGGATAAATCAGAATCTTACTTTCACCCTAACCAAGAATTAGCCGTTTTTACCAACGAAACGGATCGATTTTTTGCTAACATCAAAGTACTTTCTGTTACTCCGATTCAATATGATGAGCTAAATGATCAACACGCTCAACAAGAGAATATGAGCTTAGCTGAATTGAAAAAAGTCATCCGAGAGATTTATCCGAATGACGATTCCTTTTTTGTGATTGATTTCAAGCTGATTTAAGTTAATGCTATGGTACTTTTTAAATCCACCAAACAAGTCGAATTATGCCCCAAATGTCATTCTCCCTTACAACTTAAACAAGGGAAGAAAGGCTTGTTTTTGGGATGTTCGGCTTATCCTAAGTGTGATTACATCAAGCCATTGCACCAAGAAAATCATATTATTAAAGCGTTGGAAGAATGTTGCCCTGAGTGCGGACATCATCTCCAATTAAAGCAAGGCAGCTATGGCATTTTTATTGGTTGCAGTAACTATCCTGAATGCCATTTTATTGTTCACGAAGAAGCTGAGGTAGAAGAAGAATTTGATTGCCCTGAATGCAAGCAACATAAACTGGTTGCTAGGAAAGGACGGTCGGGAAAAACATTTTATGGCTGTGCAGGCTTCCCTGATTGTAAATTTACCTTAGCAACTCGACCGATGAAGCAACAGTGTGAAAGATGTGGTTGCGAACTTGCTACCATCAAAAAAGTGAAGGGTAGACAATACAGTATCTGTGCTAACAAAAGCTGCCAACACCAAACTGAAGTAAAAGCGAATGAATAATTTTTTAGAAATAGTTAATCAATTAAAGCAAGAAGAAGTTGTGGCTTATCCAACCGAAGCGGTTTTTGGCTTAGGTTGCAATCCGCAAAGTGAAAAAGCAGTGAGGAAATTACTTGCATTAAAGCAACGTCCTGAAGAAAAAGGCTTAATTTTACTGGCTTCCGATTTAAAATATCTTCTTCCTTATATTGATGACAACAGAATGACAGAGCAGGCTTGGCACCAGCTAAACCAAATTGGTGAGCAAGCTATTACTTGGATTGTGCCTGTAAAAAATAGTGTGCCGAGTTACCTCACAGGCAGATTTGATTCTATTGCCGTGCGTTTATGCAAAGTACCTGCTGTAGCAGCACTCTGCGAGGCAACCGGTTTTGCTCTTACTTCAACCAGTGCCAATTTAACCGGCGAGTCGCCTTGCAGAAATTCAGAGGAAGTACGAGTTCAATTTGGAGACGATTTTCCTGCATTAAATGCAGAAACTTTAGGCAGAGAAAATCCTTCTGAAATTCGAGATATTTTCACGCAACAGATTTTTAGACAAGGATAGATAATGAACAAATATGCTGTTTGGGGCAATCCAATTGCACAAAGTAAATCACCTCGTATTCATCAACTTTTTGGCTTGCAGGCTCAACGAGAGATTGAATATGTTGCGAAATTAGGTGATGAAATTGCCTTTGAGCAACAATTAGTGGAGTTTTTTAATTCAGGAGCGAAAGGGTGTAATATCACAGCTCCCTTTAAAGAACGGGCATTTGCTGTTGCTGATGAATATAGTGAAAGTTGCTTATTAGCAGAGGCTTGTAACACTTTAAAACGATTAGATGACGGTCGTTTATATGCCGATAATACCGACGGTAAAGGTTTAGCGGCTGATTTAGAACGGCTTGGTTGGCTAACAACAGGGCAAAAGACCTTAATTTTAGGGGCAGGAGGAGCAACCAAAGGCGTATTGCTTCCGTTACTTAAGTCTGGGCTAGAGATTACGATTTATAACCGTACTATAGATAAAGCGGTCATTTTAGCGGAAAAATTTGCAAAATTTGGCAAAATTCAGACCGCTTGCTTAGAGGAGCTTACCGAACAGCAGTTTGATCTAATCATTAATGCCACTTCTTTAGGCTTACAGGGAAAATATGTTGAATTACCAACATCTTTAATGGCTTCAGCCAAAATTTACGATATGCAATATGCCGTTAATATGCAAACTCCATTTCTCAATTATGCGAGAGATTGTGGTGCTATCGAATATCAAGATGGTTTAGGAATGTTGGTTGGACAAGCTGCTTTTGCTTTTGCATTGTGGGAAGATAAGTTTCCTGATATTGAATCCGTACTCAAACAATTAAAGCAAGAGATGCAATCTGCATAATAGTAAAAGATAAGCTATTATTTTATAAACAAAAAACGGTATATTTCCGACAAAACGACGAATATCTATACAAGCAAACCAAAAAATCAAAAAATTCAAAAAAAAGTATTTGACGGAGAGCCTTAAAATCAGCATAATGCACTCCGTTAGCCGATATGGTGAACGCAAAGGGCTACATAGCTCAGCTGGTTAGAGCACAACACTCATAATGTTGGGGTCGCAAGTTCGAATCTCGCTGTAGCCACCATTTGCGGGACTGGCGAAATTGGTAGACGCACCAGATTTAGGTTCTGGCGCCGCGAGGTGTGTGGGTTCAAGTCCCTCGTCCCGCACCATTTATCGATTAACAAAAATTAGTGTTGGGGTATCGCCAAGCGGTAAGGCACCGGGTTTTGATCTCGGCATCCCTAGGTTCGAATCCTAGTACCCCAGCCATATCTTCCTATTCTTTTTTTAATTTCTGTACTGTATGGTTAATTCAGGGCATAATGTAAGCTATTATTAATTTTCAATAAGTAATTAAAATGAAAAAATTTGTTGTGTTAATTTCAGGTAATGGCTCAAATCTCCAAGCGATTATTGATCGTCAAAAATCAGTTAATGCAAGCGGTCAAATTTGTGGTGTAATTTGCAATAAAGCTAATGCGTATGGCTTAGTTAGAGCTAAACAAGAAGGCATTCCAACCTTTGTATTCTCTCGTAAAGATTATGAAAGTAATTTAGCAATGGATTTGGCTATTGCTGAACAAATTGAAAAATTAGGTGCAGAATTAATCGTGCTTGCAGGTTATATGAAGATTTTAACGCCTGAATTTACCCAACGTTTTGAGGGAAAAATTCTAAATATTCATCCTTCATTATTACCAAAATATCCGGGATTAAACACTTACCAAAGAGCGATGGAAGCAGGTGATTCTGAACACGGAACAACTATTCATTTTGTAAATGAAGAAGTTGATGCAGGAGCGATTGTGCTACAAGCAAAAGTTCCTATTTACCCTGATGATGAAGTTGAAGATGTGATGGCTCGTGTTGTTGAACAAGAGCATCAATATTATCCATTAGTTGTTGAGTGGTTTTGCTCAGGGCGTTTAGTTGCCAAAAATAGAAAAGCATATTTAGATGGGAAAGAACTGTCTGCTACAGGGTATGCAGAAGAGTAATTGCATTACCATAAAAAAAGAAGCTGCAACTGCAGCTTCTTTTTTATAGCGTTATTTACAAATTAGAGGCTAAAATTAACCGCTTGGTATAGGCTTGTTGTGGGGTTTCGAAGATCTGCTGTACAGAGCCGCTTTCCACAATATCGCCTTGACTCATTACAATCACTCGATCGCTTAATGCTTTAATTACCGCTAAATCGTGGCTGATAAATATATAACTTAAGCCATATTTTTTCTGTAATCGATTGAGCAATTCAATCACGGTAATTTGTGTTGAGCGGTCAAGTGCAGAGGTTGGCTCATCTAAAAGCACAAATTTTGGTTCTAAAATGATTGCTCTTGCAATCGCAATACGCTGACGTTGTCCGCCTGAAAATTCGTGCGGATAGCGATTGATCATTGCAGGATTTAAGTTTACTTCTTCCAAAATTTTCATCACTTTTTCACGGCGTTCTGCTTTGCTCATCTGAGGGTAATGCACAGTTAAACCTTCTGCGATGATTTCGCCTACCGTTAAACGTGGAGAAAGAGAGTTAAATGGATCTTGGAATACCATTTGCATATCTCTTTTTAATGCTTTCTGCTCAGATTTACTTAGTTTTGTCATATCTTGGTCAGCAAAAGTGATGTTGCCACGATAGTCTAAAATCTGCATAATCGCACGCCCAAGTGTTGATTTTCCTGAGCCGGATTCGCCTACAATTCCTAGTGTTTCGCCTGTTTTAAGGTGTAGTGAAATATCTTTTAAGGCATTAAATACTTTTTTCGGTTTGCCAAATAGCGAGCGTTTTAAAATATAGTCTACCTCAATATTATCTGCCTTAATTAAGGTTGGAGCATCGAGTGGCAATTCACTTTTTAAGTTATTTGGAATCGGGGTTAATAGCTCAACAGTGTAAGGGTGCTGAGGGTTGGTAAAGACCGTTTCCGTTTCACCACGCTCAATAATTTCTCCATTTTGCATTACACAAACCATATCACTATATTTATGCACTAAGCGTAGATCGTGAGAAATTAAGATAATCGCCATTCCCATTTCACTTTGTAGATCGTGCATTAAATCAAGAATTTCTGCTTGGGTCGTTACGTCTAACGCTGTCGTTGGCTCATCAGCAATTAATAAATCCGGTTTATTGATAATTGCCATCGCAATCATAATACGCTGTAACTGACCGCCTGAGAACTCGTGCGGATAACAAACCATTTTCTTTTCGGCATCAGGAATTTTTACTTTCTGTAAGGTTTCCAATACTAATTTTTCGGCTTGAGCATTGGTAATTTGTGGATTATGCGTTTGAATTGCTTCAGCCACTTGTTTACCAATCGGCATATAAGGATTAAGCGAGGTCATCGGTTCTTGGAAAATCATACCGATACGATCGCCTCGAATTGCCTGCATTTCTTTTTCAGAAAGATTTAACAGGTTCTGCTCTTCAAACACAATTCTGGAGTTTTCGCCAAATTTAACAATATTTTTTGGCAATAATTGCATAATTGCCATTGAGGTAACTGATTTACCTGAACCGGATTCCCCAACAATTGCGAGAGTTTGTCCTTTTTCAATCGAAAAAGAGACATTACGAACTGCGTGAACTAATTCTTCGTCCGTTTTTAAATAAACATCAAGATTATTTACTTCTAATAATTTCATCTTAAACCTCTATTTATCTTTTGGATCGAGTGCATCACGCAAGCCATCACCAATAAAGTTAAAGCAAAATAGCGTTAAACATAAAAAAAATGCAGGGAATGCGAGCAACCAAGGGGAAGTTTCCATCTGTGCTGCACCATCGCTTAATAATGCTCCCCAGCTACTCATCGGCTCTTGTGTACCGAGCCCTAAGAAACTTAAGAAAGATTCAAATAAAATCAGAGAGGGTACTTCAAGGGAAGCATAAACTACTACTAAGCCTAAAACGTTTGGCACAATGTGTCGCCAAATAATTTGGCGGCGAGAAACACCGCATACAATCGCAGCTTCCACAAACTCTTTATTTTTAAGTGAAAGGGTTTGTCCTCGCACAATACGGGCAAGGTTGAGCCACGCCACCATTCCGATTGCAATAAAAATCAAGAAAATATTTTGTCCGAAGAAGGTAACAAGTAAAATAACAAAGAACATAAATGGGAATGAGCTTAAAATTTCTAAAAAACGCATCATTACCATATCCACTTTGCCACCGAAGTAGCCGGAAATTGCACCGTAGATTGTGCCGATAAGCACAGCAATTAATGCACCGGCAATGCCTACCATTAATGAGATACGTCCACCCATCGCAACACGCACCAGCAAATCACGCCCTGATGAATCTGTACCAAAATAGTGTTGAGACTCAAAATCCGGCGGAATACCCATCATATTCCAATCGGTATCTTCATAGCTAAACGGCATTAGCATTGGGGCAAAGATAATAAAAAGGATAATACAGCAAAGAATAATCAGACTTGCCACAGCCGCTTTATTGCGGAAAAAACGGCGGCGGGCATCTTGCCATAAACTTCTGCCTTGAATCGTTGAGGTAACATCAACAAGCGGTTGTTTTTTATCAGAATTTTGCATTTCCGCTCCTACTTATGAATAACGAATTTTCGGGTCGATTACCGCATATAAAATATCGACAATCGCATTAAATAAAATAGTTAATGTGCCAACTAAAATGGTAAGACTTAGCACTAAAGAATAATCGCGGTTTAACGCTCCGTTCACGAAAAGCTGCCCAATACCCGGTAAGCCAAATACGCTTTCAATTACCATTGAGCCTGTAATAATTCCTACAAAGGCTGGACCCAAATAGGTAATCACTGGCAGTAAAGCTGGGCGTAAAGCGTGTTTGAAGATAATTTTACTCATCGGTAAGCCTTTCGCTTTAGCGGTACGAATGAAGTTTGAATGTAACACTTCAATCATTGAGCCTCGTGTGATACGGGCAATCCCAGCAACATAGCTGATGGTTAAAGAAAGAACAGGTAGTACCATATAATAGATCTGACCACCATTCCAACCACCGGCAGGTAACCATTTGAGATAAATAGCAAAGACGAGAACCAAAAGTGGAGCGAATACAAAGCTTGGCATAATGATCCCTGTCATTGAAAAGCCCATCACCCAATAATCCCATTTACTGTTTTGCTTAAGGGCAGCAACTGTTCCTGCCGTTAAGCCAATAATGACAGCAAAAATAAAAGCAGTAATGCCTAGTTTTATCGAAACAGGAAATGCAGAGGCAATCAAACTGTTTACGGTTTGATCTTTATATTTAAATGAAGGACCAAAATCCCCTTTCGAGAGATTTTCCATATAAAGAAAATACTGTTTATAAAGTGGCTCATTCAGATGATATTTGGCTTCAATATTTGCCATTACTTCTGGTGGATAAGCTTTTTCACTGGTAAACGGGCTGCCGGGAGCAAGCCGCATCAGGAAAAAAGAAAAGGTAATGAGGATAAATAGGGTTGGAATCGCCTCAAGAAGACGTTTAAAAATAAACTTCAGCATAAGTACCACTCTTTTTAGTTATATTGGTAGGCAATTAATAGCGTAAATTAAAGGTTTTGTAAAGATATTGATTAGTTATAGTTATTTTTGTGATCAAATATAATTTACAAGCGGTTATTTTTTGTTGAAATTTTGCAAGCTTATTAAACAAAAGTAGTGCAATTTGCTATCTATCTAGTAAAAGTTAAGTTAAAGTAAAAGCCTTTATATCTAAAAGGAAAATACGATGTCTGAAAATCTTGAAAATAAGATAGAAAATCGCCGCCCGTTAAGTTCCCGCAACAATAAATGGCTTGCAGGGTTTGCTGCTTGGCTTGCCCGTAAAAGCTTCCCAACACCTAATCAAATCTCGTGTTTAAGTATGTTGTTTGCGTTATTTGGGGCAGCCGCTTTATTTTTTAGCCAATCAATTTCAGCACTGATTTTCTGTGCTTTGATGGTGCAAATGCGTCTGTTGTGTAATTTGTTTGATGGAATGGTAGCAGTAGAAGGCGGAAAGAAAACCGCAAATGGAGCAATTTTTAATGAATTTCCAGACAGGGTAGCAGACAGTTTATTTTTAATTGCATTAGGCTATGCTACACCATTTTTCTGGTTAGGTTGGCTAGCAGCATTGTTGGCGGCTTTAACTGCCTATATTCGTATCTTTGGCGGAAGTTTAGGTTTATCGCAACGTTTTCAAGGTCCGATGGCAAAACAACAAAGAATGGCAGCAATCACGGTGGGTTGTTTGCTTGCTGCGGTAGAAATCTATTTTAATTTAACCGCTTATACACTTTCTGCAACCTTAATTATTATCACACTTGGCACAGCTTATACTTGCTATGTTCGTACAATGGCGATTTCAGCCGAGCTTAATTCTTTGGAGAAACAGAATGAAAAGGTTACTCGCTAAATTTATTGACCATATTATTTGCTTTTTTACCTCTTTTATTACGGGTGTTCGTCCTCAACAATTAACTGAAAATAGCGTACCGACGGTTTATTACGCAAATCATCATAGCCACGGTGATTTTATCTTAGTTTGGATTTCATTACCTCAACATTTACGCCTAAAAACCCGCCCTGTTGCTGGGGCGGATTATTGGCAGAAAGGAGTTGTTCGCCGTTTTATTGCGAATGCTGTTTTTAATGTATTGTTGGTAGAACGTAATAGTGATAATCCGCAACTTGCGATTGAAAATATGGCTAACCGGCTTTCAACAGGCGAAAATCTGATTATTTTCCCGGAAGGTACACGTAATTTAAGTGAAGAAGTACTACAACCTTTTAAAAGTGGGATTTATCATCTCGCCAAACAACAAGCTAATATTCAATTTGTACCGGTCTGGATTGATAATATGAAACAAGTTTTACCAAAAGGAGCAATTTTGCCTATTCCGCTAATGTGCCAGGTTCGTTTTGGTGAAGCAATTTCATTGCAGGAAGGTGAAGAAAAAGCCGATTTTATCGAACGCACACGCCAAGCGTTGCTTGCTCTTTCCCCAACGCATAAGGAGTAAATAATGACAATGAGTACAATTTTTCTCTCTTTTTTCGGGATTTTAGTTTTGGCATCATTAATTGGCTTTGTGCTTAAAAAACGTAAAGGCAATACGAATACCATTGAGAATTTAAATGCTCGTATCTATGCCTGGTGGGTAATGCTTTTTGTGTTGTTATTTGCTTTTGCATTCGGGCAAAACGGCACAATTTTGCTCTTTTTCCTTATCTCTTTTGCTGCATTGCGAGAGTTTATGACGCTGGTCTATCAAGACAGGCACGACTATTACGCCTTAGTAGTCTGTTTCTATTTACTACTACCGATACAATACTATTTTGTGTGGACAGAATGGTATGGAATGTTCTCTATTTTTATTCCTATTTATGGCTTTTTATTATTGCCGATTGTAGGAAGCTTAACAGGCAAAACCGAGCATTTTTTAGGGCGTTCAGCCAAAATTCAATGGGCGGCGATGATCAGTATTTTCTGTCTTTCGCACGTTCCGGCATTGCTTACCTTAAATGTTCAAGGATTAGATAAAAATCAAAATATCCAACTGCTGATTTTCTTAATTGCAATTGTTCAATTAAGTGATGTGTTGCAGTACATTTGGGGCAAATTAGTCGGTAAACGTAAAATTATGCCAAGTCTATCGCCATCTAAAACAGTTGCCGGCACAGTAGGAGGTATTTTAAGTGCAACTGCTATTGCAATCTTGCTTGCTCCTATTACACCATTCTCAACGTTACAAGCAGGTTTTATTGGTTTTGTGATTTGTTTAATGGGCTTTTTTGGCGGATTGGTGATGTCTGCAATTAAACGAGATTATGGCGTAAAAGATTGGGGCAGAATGATTAAAGGACACGGCGGAATGCTTGATAGAGTAGATTCAATTTGTTTTTCTGCTCCTGTGTTCTTTCATATTGTGAGGTATTATTGGGCATAGGGAATGCTCAACAAGCGGTGGTTTTTATCTAAAATTTTGCAAATTTTTAAACAAAAGCAACCGCTTGTGAGTTAGCCAATTTTAGTAATACCAAGATGGGCATAGGTTCTATTGGTTGCAATTCTGCCTCTTGGCGTGCGTTGCAGGAAGCCTTGTTGAATGAGATAAGGCTCGAGTACGTCTTCTATTGTATCTCGCTCTTCGCCAATCGCTGCTGCAAGGTTATCCAAACCAACAGGTCCGCCGTCAAAACGCTCTACAATCGCTTGCAAGAGTTTGATATCCATAAAATCAAAACCTTCAGAATCTACGTCAAGCATTGCTAAGGCTTGCTTTGCAATATCAGACGTAATAATGCCGTTATTGCGAACATCAGCGTAATCTCGCACACGGCGAAGTAGGCGGTTAGCAATACGAGGTGTACCACGTGAGCGGCGAGCTACTTCATAAGCTCCATCTGCGGATAAATTAAGATTGAGACAGTCCGCACTGCGTTTTACAATTAACGTGAGATCGTCCACTGAATAAAATTCTAACCGCTGTACAATGCCAAAGCGATCCCGTAATGGTGAGGTGAGTGATCCAGCACGAGTAGTTGCCCCCACTAAGGTAAAGGGAGGTAGATCAAGTTTAATTGATCGTGCGGCAGGACCTTCGCCAATCATAATATCGAGTTGATAATCTTCCATTGCAGGATAAAGCACTTCCTCGATAGCAGGAGATAGGCGATGAATTTCATCAATGAAAAGTACATCATAAGGCTCAAGGTTAGTGAGCATTGCGGCTAAATCGCCAGCTTTTTCTAATACAGGTCCGGAAGTCGTGCGGATATTCACGCCCATTTCATTTGCCACAATATTGGCAAGGGTGGTTTTACCTAAACCGGGAGGACCAAAAATCAGTAAATGATCGAGAGCCTCATCACGCAATTTGGCGGCTTTGATGAAGATCTCCATTTGATCACGCACAGAGGGCTGTCCAACGTAATCGGTAAGTAATTTAGGGCGAATTGCTCGGTCGATGACTTCTTCCTCACGCTTTGGCGAGGCACTGATGATTCTATCTGCTTCAATCATAATTTAATACTTATAAGGAATTTTTTAATGCCTCACGAATGAGCTGCTCGCTCGTTGCTCCTGCTTTATTGACCTTCTTGATCATTTTCTCTGCATCATTTGGTTTGTAACCTAAAGCAATTAGAGCATCAAGAGCTTCATTTGCCGGGTCTGGTGTGCTGCTTGCCACAATTTGATCGTGTGAAACTTCAACAAAGAAATCGCTTTGGGCAATGCCTTTGAATTTACCTTTTAGCTCAACAAGCAAACGTTCTGCGGTTTTTCTACCAATACCCGGAATTTTCGTGAGTTTTGCTAATTCTTCATTTTCAATTGCTGTCGCAAATTGTGAAACCGACATTGCAGAAAGAATGGCAAGAGCAAGTTTTGGACCAACACCATTGGTTTTAATTAACTCACGAAATAAGGTTCTATCTTGTTTTTGAGCAAAACCAAAGAGCAAGTGAGCATCTTCTCGCACAACTAAATGCGTGAAAATAGTCGTTTCATCACCTATTTGTGGTAGGCTGTAGAAACTTGTCATTGGAAGTAGCAGCTCATAGCCTACACCTTGTACATCCAGTAAAATTTCTGGTGGCTGCTTTTCAATAATCTTGCCGTGTAATCGTCCTATCATTGTTTTATCCGAAAGTTAAAATTGGCAGTAGCATAGCAGAAACTGTATAAAATAACACTATTGAATTTATGTTAAATATGCAAAATTTTGTAAAAAAACGACCGCTTGTTAGCTGATGAGATGAGTAAATCCTTCATAAATCAACATCAAGCCAAACAGGATAAAAATCACACCTGAGATGTTATCAATATAGCGACTATGCTTTGAGTAAAATTGTCTGATAGGCTTACGAGAAAAGAGTAGGGCTACCACACAGAAATAAGCTAATGTGCTTATCACAAATAAAAAGAGTAGCTCAAACATTTGTGATGTTTGAGTGAAATTACTTAAATAAGCAGAAACAACGCTGGTAAAGTAAACGCCTGCTTTCGCATTGAAAATATTGATTAATAAGCCTTTTCTAATTTCTTCACAGTTATTGAGCGGCATTAGTTTGGTTTTATGTTCTTTAAATGTAACACTTTCAGTTACTCTTACCATTTTTGAGCCGATATATACAAGGTAGCAACCACCAATTAACATAACACTATATTGGAAAATTTCACCCATACTTTTGCTTAACCAAGCCAGCCCGAAAATAGCGAAACTTGCCCAAAAAATAATGCCAATAGAAATACCGATTGCCGCTAAAATGCCTTTTTTAATTGAGTGGCTTGCGGATTGTCTTACTACATAAAAGAAATCGGGACCGGGAGTTATTAGCCCGGCTAAGTGGATAAATAAAATTGTCAGCATAATGTTTAAATAAAATAGTACAAAAGATGAAGTGAAATAAGAGCAAAAATGGCTGCAAGAATATCATCAAACATAATGCCTAAACCACTTTCTAATTTTTCGTCAAAATAGCGGATTGGGAATGGTTTGAGAATATCAAAAATGCGGAAGCTGATAAAAGCTAATACATAACCTAATAAATTATATTCAGGTAGATAAGTAAACATTAAAAAGATAGCAACGATTTCGTCCCAAACAATTCGCCCATCATCGTGAACATTCAGATCTTGGCTGGTTTTGTTGCAGATATAGCACCCTGAAATAAAGCTAATTAGGGTAAGAATCGCAAAAAAAATGCTGGACTGGGTTACTGTCCATAAAATAATAGCAAGCATTAAACCTACTAGGCTTCCCCAAGTGCCGGGGGCTGGTCTTAATAAACCGGAACCAAAGCCTACTGCTAAAAAATGAATTGGATTTTTAAGATTAATTGGTTTCATAATCGTTATTTTTTGAAATGATCGAAGCCTCTTTGAGCGGGTAATGTTACGATTTCATTATTGCGTAGTACGGTTAAGCCTTCTTTGGCAGAGCGAATTTGCCCGATACAAGTATAGCTTACGCCAATGTTGGCGAGGGCTTTTTCTAGTTTGTGTTTATTATCGTTATGAACGGTAAAACAAAGCTCGTAATCTTCCCCGCCACTTAATGCAAAATGTTCGGCATCTTCTTTTGAATAGCAGTTTAGTAGAGATTCAGAAAGTGGTAAATCATCAAGATTTAAGACCGCACCGCAGTTACTGCGTTTTAAAATATGCCCTAAATCAGAAAGTAAACCGTCTGAAATATCAATAGCAGCATTAGCAATAGTAGCAATCGTTAAGCCAAGCAATACACGGGGTGTTGGACGTAAATGGCGTTGAATAAGATAGCTTTCATCTTTATTCCAACTTATATTATCGGTTTTCCGGTTAAGCAGTAATTGCAAACCGGCGGCACTATCGCCCAGTGTGCCGGAAACATAAATCCAATCGCCTACTTTGGCATTGTGGCGGAATAGTCCTTTATCTTGAGGCACAATACCTTGTGCCGTAATGGTTAAAGATAAATGCCCTTTGGTTGTATCGCCACCAATGAGATCAACATTATAGTGATCTAAAATATCAAAGAAATGTTCGCTAAACTCAGCCAACCAATCGTGATCGATTTCAGGTAAGGTTAAAGCTAAGGAGATCCAAGCAGGCTCAGCCCCCATTGAGGCGAGATCGCTTAAGTTTACCGCCACACTTTTATATGCTAAATCAGCAGGTGAAATAGTGGGAAGAAAGTGAGCACCACAAACTAATGTATCTGTTGTAATAGCAAGTTGTTGATTTGGTTTCAGTGAGGTAACTGCACAATCATCGCCAATAGCCAGCACAACATCTCTGCGAGCCGGGCGTTGAGAGGCATTGAAATAACGTTCGATAATATCAAATTCACCCATAAAATATCCTTAAACCTTATGATCAACAAAATCCCCAATTTCATACAAAATTGGGGAATATTTTATTTCTTACCGAGTGCCGGAGCCAGTTTATCTAAAATACCGTTGATGTATTTGTGGCTGTCATCAGAACCAAACACTTTTGCGACTTCAATACCTTCATTTATTACAACACGGAAAGGCACATCATTTTCAAATTTTAGTTCATAGCCTGATAAGCGAAGAATAGAACGCTCGATAGGATCGATATCGTCTTCAGCTCGATCTAAATAAGGGCGTAATGCTTCATCAATGGCTTCAACATTATCTACAACGCCACGAAAAAGTTTGCGGAAATAAGGCATATCCACGCCTTTCATATCTTGATCGGCAATAAATGCTAATTCCACTTCTTCAACCGTATTTTTGGAGATATACCAAGAATAAATGGCTTGAACCGCACACTCTCTTGCACGGCGACGTGGGGAAACTTTCATAAAACCTCTAATTCTATAACACAAAAAATGACGGCTGATTCTAGCATACTTCCCCTATTTTTGCTTGCGTTTATCTTCGCTATTTTGATTTTTTCGTACTGCTTACTTTTTCGTTTGATTGAAGAATGTAGGGAGTAACGAAAATGACGAGTTCTCGTTTGCTGATTTTATCTCTAGTTTGGCTGAATAAACGCTTAATAAAGGGAATTGAACCTAAAACAGGCACTTTATCTTCCCCTTTTTGGGCTAAATGTTGAAAAATTCCACCTAATACAATAGTTTCCCCGTGTTTAGCAAAAACTTGTGTGTTGAGTTCTTGCTTATCAATAGTAATTAAACCGCTACTACCGGATTGAGAGTTCGGCGAGTTTTGGGTTACGACTAAATCCAGCAAAATTTGATTTTGAGTAGAAAGATGAGGAACAACTTCCAATCCTAACACCGCTTCTTTAAATTCGACATCGGTTGCTTCTGATTTGGTGTTATACATTACATAAGGAATTTCTGTACCTTGCTTGATGCTTGCAGGTTTTTTATTCGTGGTTAAAAGACGAGGACTGGCAATAATTTCCACACTGTTTTCCTGCTCTAATGCACTAAGTTCCAAATCTAGCACACGGCTATTAATGGAAGCCACTTGTAAAACGGCGGAAGCTCCATTCGCAACAGGGAAATTCACATTGAGATTATTGGCTACATTATTTAATCCATTACCTTCAAGTCGTCCGCCAAATTTATAGTGATCAGCTCCTCTGGAAAACATTCCCCAACGCACCCCCAGTTCTTGCAAATGTTCGCTACTGATAGTAACGATGCGAGCTTCAATCGCAATTTGTTCTGTAGGTTGGTCTAGTTTTTTGACTAATCGCTCAATATTTTGCAGTGATTTCGCACTATCTTTAATAATTAAGCTATTACTTCGCTCATCAAAATGGATATAGCCATTCTCAGATAAAAACGTACCACTACCTTTAGTTAAAGATTCAATCACTTCTGAGGCTTTCGCATAATTGAGCTTTATCGTTTTAGTCATCAACTTTGGAGTGGTTACAAGCGGTGGATTTTGTCCGTTATTTTGCAAATGGGTAATAGGTATTGTATTTAAATCAGCCATTTTTTCTTCTTTCTTATTAAGATAAACAATATCACCTTCATAAGTGAGCGATAATTTATTCACTTTGCTGAGAGTTTTAAATATCTCTTCAATAGATTTATTTTCTAATCTTAATGTAGATTTAGTTTGAATATCATCCTCTAATACTATATTTTTCCCTGTTTCTTCGGATAAATAAGTAAGCAGAAGTGAAGTTGGTGCATTTTTTACTGCAAGAGAAATAGTATCAGCCAACGCTAGTGAAGAGCTAAATAATAAATAAAGAAAAACTCTGAACATACTAACCCCTATAGTTTTATGGTGATCTCATACGGAAAATGACACTCTTTTGTGAGTTTCCAATTAATATAAGTGAGTGATTTTAAATTAATGTTTTTTATCTCAATTTCTTGATTTTGAATGAACTGGTTTTCCTTGAAATCAAGTAATTGTTCTTTTTCATCGATAAACAAGGCTGTAGAATGTTCATTAATTTTAACTAAGCCAATAAGTTTTAATTTCTCAAATTCAGTAAGTAAATTGAGAGATTTTTTATGCTCCAAAGTCTTGCAAGCGGTTAAATTTTCCGAATTTTTTGCAATTTCAGGTAGAACTTCAACAGTATTCTGTTCATTTTTCATCTGAGGCTGTTCACCAAAAAATGGATCGACAGCCGTAGCGTTAAAACTAATGAATAAAAAAGAGAAAAAATAGTTACGCATATTATTCCTTATTGGCTAAAACCACTAATGTAGTAGTGAGTTCTACTTTTCTATCTTCTGCAGATTTAGTTAAAGTAAGCAAGTGATATTTTAAATATTCAATTTTGTTAAGATCGTTAATAAAATTAAACAATGAATGGCTATCAGCAGTTATTTTTAATTCAATGCTTTTACCTTGTTCTAAATTCCAATTTAGATTATCAATATTAAGATGATGTTTCTGAGCTATTTTTTGTATTGTAGTATTAATATTTGTTAAGTTATTTTCTGTTTTTTTAGATTTAACCTTGTCAAATAATTGGTTGTATAAATTTTCCTGATGAGTAAGGTTTACATTTTGCTCGCCTATCTTTTCTAAGAGCTGATTAATATCTAAGTGAATTTTGATTATATAAAGTATAGGTAAAAGAATAAGAGTGAAGAACATAAAAGCTTGTATTGTTTTTTGGTTTTTTCTAATGAAATTAACCACTTTGAAGATAGTGCTATTCGGATTTAAATATAAATTTTCTAGCTTGTTTTTAATTAAAATCATCTTAATTTCCTTTATGTTTTATGCTGAATGTAAAAGATATTTCATTTTTATGATTAACACTTACTTGCTCTGTTTTCGTTTCAATAAATTCTTTTTGATATAAATATTGCTCTAGCTTGTTGAAGTCTTCCTCTATACTTAAATTACCCCCTATTCTTAAATAAAGCTCTTTTTCTTGATATAACTGTATTGTATCTATGCCTCCATTTTTTAAAGGCATATTATTAATTATTGTAAATAACTGTTCGGTTTTCTTATTCTCAGCAAAAGGTAAAGTAATATTATTTCCATTTTGAATGAGTGAAATTTTGTTTTCAAAATCAAAAGTATCTGTTTGCAGTTTTTCTAATTGCTGTGTAAGAGACTTAATTTCATTATTTTTATGAATAATATAAAAAAGTAAATAGAAGCTAATAAGGCTCATTAATAAAAAAGTATAAGCGATATTTTTAATGCTTTTATAGTGAGTAAATACCCATTTACTTTTTATATTATCACTTAAATCAATGCCTTGCCATTCCATAAACTTGCTCCGAGTGCGAGACAATAAAGTTGTTTTGCTTCATCAGATGGTATATTAATATCGGTAATCATAATATTAGCTAAATGAGTGCAATCTTTAGGTTCAATTTGAGGAAATAGTAATTCACTTTCCGTAAATTGAACTATTTTTTGCTTAAAAGAAAAACAGGGAAAGTTATTATCAAGTTGAGGATTTAAATGAAAAATACCTCGAATATAACAATGTAGCTCGCAATCTAATATATTGTTAAATTGGTTTAAACTTTCGGCATAGTTTTTGTTTAATGCATAAATTGTTATTTTATCAAGATTGGTATTACTACTTGGCAATCGTTGATAATCAAAATTGAGTAATTCAATTGCAAGTGGCTGCTCATTTTTTAAAATTTGGATAACTTGCTGATGTAACTGGATTTCATCAAGTTTTTTAGAGATAAAAATTGTTTTTCGCCAGATATATTGGTAAGGAATAGTACGAACAAGGATAAAAGGTTCATTCACAGTTTCTTTTTTGATGATCTTTTGAATATCCATTTCTAACCCTTCACTCTTTTTTTGCCAAAAAGTACTGAATTTTTCAGCTTGATTTTTGACTAAGCAATAATATTGCTCATCTTCACTTAAGCCTAAAACTATGGGCGATAGAGGCTTTTTCACTGATGGTTTAAGTAATTTCATAATAAGTTCAATAAGTAAAATTTATAGCAATTTAGTTAGGCTAAATGGGCGTTTTCGCTTATACTTAGCAACTTAATATTGGCTTTAAATTTACATTTCGTCATTAACCAAAAGAGATTTTTTCGATGCGGATCGCAAAAATAATATTTAGTGCTTTACTTTCACTGTTAATTTTAGGTGGAGTAATTGGCGGTTTACTTTATATGCATATCAAGTCTGACTTACCTGATGTTGCAACGCTTAAAAATGTTGAGCTACAACAACCAATGCAGATTTTTACCTTAGACGGTAAATTAATTGGTGAGGTGGGCGAAGAACGTCGTATTCCGGTTAAACTTGAAGATGTTCCCCCAATGCTTATAAAAGCAATTTTAGCAACGGAAGATGCTCGCTTTTATGAGCATAAAGGAATTGACCCTAAAGGGATTATGCGGGCATTGTGGCGTACCAGTCAGGGCGATACACAAGGGGCAAGTACTATTACTCAGCAATTAGCAAAAAACTTTTTCTTAACACCTGAGCGTAGTATTGAGCGTAAAGCTAAAGAAGCTATCTTAGCGTTAGAAATTGAACAAGTTCTGACGAAAAATGAAATTTTAGAGCTTTATTTAAACAAAATTTATTTGGGGTATCGCTCACACGGTGTAGCTGCAGCGGCAAAAACCTATTTTAATAAAGCATTAAACGATTTAACCCTTTCGGAAATTGCGATTATTGCGGGGCTTCCAAAAGCACCATCAACGATGAACCCACTCTATTCAGTAAAACGAGCAGAAGATCGCCGTAATGTAGTTTTGGGAAGGATGCTTGAAACTAAGGATATTACTCAAGAAGAGTACGAAAAAGCAAAAGCTGAGCCAATTGTGGCTAATTACTATGGTGCAACCTTAGAATTTAGAGCCGATTATGTTACAGAGATGGTTCGCCAAGAAATTGTAAAACGTTATGGTGAAAATATTGCTTATAACAAAGGTTTAAAAGTCTATGCAACCGTGCTTTCTGCAGACCAAAAAGCTGCACAAGATGCATTGCGTGAAAATTTGATTGATTATGATCGCAGACGTGGTTGGCGTGGAGCTGAAAAATTATGGGCAGGAAATGATGCTTGGGATGATGAAAAAATTATCGACCATTTAAGTAAATTACCAAAATCAGAGCCTTTTACACCTGCGGTAGTAATGCAAGCAGACAAATCAAAATATACGATTTTGTTAGCAAACGGAGAAGCTTCTATATTAAAGCGTGTTAATGCTTCTTTTGCTCCTAAAGGCTTAAAAGTAGGTGAGCAAATTTGGGTAAGGCAAAATAAAAGTAAAGATTGGGCTTTAGGACAAATTCCTGAAGTAAATTCAGGGTTAGTCTCTATTAATAGTGAAAATGGGGCGATTGAAGCTATTGTAGGGGGATTTAGCTTTGAGCAAAGTCGTTTTAATCGTGCGACACAATCGGTAGTACAGGTTGGCTCTGCAATTAAACCTTTTATTTATGCAGCGGCAATGAATAAGGGATTAAGTCTTTCAACTACTATTAGTGATGGTCCAATTGTAATTAAAAAGCCAGGGCAAAAAGAGTGGAAGCCGAAAAATGCTGATGGGGTTTATGGTGGTCCAACTCGAGCAAGGGTTGCTTTAGGTAAATCCAGAAATATGGTGGCAATTCGTGTGCTACAAATGGCAGGTATTGATTATACTGCTGATTATTTACAACGTTTCGGATTTAACCGTAACCAATATGTGGCAACAGAATCTTTAGCCTTAGGTGCAGCTTCATTCACACCATTAGAGATGGCTCGTGCTTATGCTGTATTTAATAATGGAGGTTACTTAATTGAGCCATATATTATTGATCGCATTATTGATGCTCAAGGTTACGAACTATACCAAGCAAACCCTGTAGTAGCTTGTTCTGTTTGTGATAATCCGGTTATTTATCCTGAGCCTAAATATTTTGACTCTGTTAAAATTCACGATGAAACACAGGTTGGTACAACAACTGCAACCACTTCTAATAGTGAAGAAGTTGTTGAAGAAACGGATGAAATTGAAACGGAATTACCGGAAAATAACGTAGAAAAGGGTTCACCAAGCTTAATGGCGGAATCTTCTCATCACGTTAAAGGGCTACGTTATGCACCACACGTTATCAGTAATGAATTAGCATTTTTAATGCGTAGTGCATTAGCAACAGCGGTTACCGGTGAGCCTGAATATGGCTGGCGAGGTACGAGTTATAAGATGTTAAATACGATTAAGCGTGCTGATGTAGGTGGTAAAACCGGTACAACGAATAATTCCAAAGCAACTTGGTATGCCGGCTTTGGTGCAGATATTTCGACAGTTGTTTATGTTGGATTTGATGATAATAAAAAAGAGCTAGGTAAAGGAGCAACGGGCTCAAGTACTGCTTTACCTGCTTGGATAAATTATATGAAAGTTGCATTAGCAGATAAGCAAGTTGAAAATCAAGTCGTGCCTAAAAATATCATTGAAGTAAAAATTGATCCAAACAGCGGTTTCTTGGGCGATGGGAGTAAAGAGTTCTTTATCAAAGGTACTGAACCAACAAAACGTTATGTGGTTGAAAGAGGTTATACTGAAAAATCTCCAGCACAAACTGCCCCTGCCCGGTTAGGGCTTCCACCGCCTGGAGTATTGCAAAGTGGAGAGTTATTCTAAAAATTGTGAGGAATATGCTCTTAAAAGTTGAAAAATAGGGGCATTTCTTGCGATAATAACGACCAATTTTATTTTGGGCGATTTGTGAGTTATTTATATATCTTTAGTCAATAAACGGATTTTATTGCAATTTTTATAAGAAATCAGACCGCTTGTAGAACAAGCGGTCATTTTTTCTTTTAATTTCACAAATCAAATGTTTATAAATTTTAATAATAGAAGAAGAAATAATGGCTGAAAAACGTAATATTTTTCTAATTGGACCGATGGGGGCTGGAAAGAGCACAATTGGTCGCCAACTGGCTCAAACATTAGGAATGGAATTTTTGGATTCCGACAGCGTGATTGAAGAAAGAGCCGGTGCAGATATTGATTGGATCTTTGATGTTGAAGGTGAAGCGGGTTTTCGCAAGCGTGAAGAGCGTATCCTGAACGAATTAACGCAAAATCACGGTATTGTGCTTTCAACGGGCGGTGGCTCTATTTTGTCAAAAGATAACCGCAATGTATTATCGGCTCGTGGTATCGTGATCTACTTAGAAACAACGGTGGATAAGCAATTTGAGCGTACGCAACGTGATAAAAAACGCCCTCTGTTACAAACAGAAGATCCACGTAAAACATTAGAAGAATTAGCGAAAATCCGCAATCCGCTTTATGAAGAAATTGCGGATATCACTATCCATACTGATGAACAAAGTGCAAAAGTGGTTGCAAATCAAATCATTGATATGATGGATAATTTAGTCGCATAGGAAACCTAAATTAAGCTAAGGAGCGAGATATGTTACAGGTTAATGTGGAATTAAAAGAACGCCGCTATCCGATTATTATTGGAGAGGGAATACTTGCTCAGGCTGCAAGCTATTCGCCGTTAAAAGCAGGCGATAAAGTGATGATTGTATCCAATCCAACCGTTGCCTTTCATTACCTCGAAACTGTTACTCGCACTTTAACCGAATTAGGCTGCCAAGTAGATTCGGTGCTAATTCCTGATGGCGAAGAGCATAAAAATCTGGATTCGTTAAATTTGATTTTTACTGCGTTATTAGAAAAAAATCATAATCGTGATAGCACCTTAATTGCTTTAGGTGGCGGTGTAATTGGCGATGTGGCAGGTTATGCCGCCGCTTCTTACCAACGTGGTATTCGTTTTATCCAAATCCCAACTACGTTATTGGCACAGGTGGATTCTTCCGTTGGTGGTAAAACCGCAGTTAATCACCCGCTTGGCAAAAATATGATTGGGGCTTTTTATCAGCCTATTTCTGTTATTGTGGATACTAAAACGCTTGCGACTTTACCAAAAAGAGAAGTGAGTGCCGGCTTGGCAGAAGTAATCAAATACGGAGCGATTTTTGATATTACTTTTTTTGAATGGCTTGAAAAGCATATTGATGATTTAGTTTCTCTTAAACAAGATGAACTGGAATATTGCATTCAACGTTGTTGCCAATTAAAAGCAGATGTTGTTGCCCGTGATGAAACGGAAAAAGGCGATCGTGCGTTGCTTAATTTGGGACATACTTTTGGACACGCAATTGAAGCTCGTATGGGCTATGGCGTATGGCTACACGGTGAAGCTGTTGCGGTTGGTATGCTTGAAGCGGCTGCTTTGTCGCACATTTTAGGTGATTTGAATGTGGAAGATGTAGCTCGTTTAGAAAAATTACTGGCGAGAGCAAACCTACCTACTATTTCGCCGGATGGTATGGAGCCTTTGGAATACTTGCCGTATATGTGGCGAGATAAAAAAGTATTAGGCGGGCAATTACGTTTGATTTTACTGAAATCACTAGGTCAAGCTTATGTCTCAGCAAGAGCAACCGAAGAACAAGTGCTGGCATCTATAGAACGTTTTACCCAGCGTTAAAAATTTAAATGAGTCATTCTAAACACCGAGCCTTTTTAAAATGGGCGGGCGGTAAATATCGCCTTATTTCAGATATTCAAACCCATTTGCCGAAAAAGGCTTGTCTAGTTGAGCCTTTTGTCGGTGCGGGTTCGGTGTTTCTGAATACTGACTTTGAACACTATATCCTTGCCGATATTAACCCTGATTTAATTAATCTTTTCAATACGGTAAAAGCAGATGTTGAGCATTATATCGCTCAAACAAAATTGCTTTTTCTACACCCAAAAGCGAATACTGAAACCTTTTATAAAGCACGCCGTGCGGAATTTAATCGTTCCAAAGATATTTTTCGCCGTTCGGTTATTTTTCTCTATTTAAATCGTTTTGGTTATAACGGGTTATGTCGTTATAACCAAAAAAAAGGTTATAATGTGCCGTTTGGGCGTTATAAAACCCATTATTTCCCTGAAAATGAGTTGCGGTTTTTTGCAGAAAAAGCTCAAAAAGCGACTTTTATTTGTGCGGATTTTGAACAGGTGTTTGAGCTGGTAAAAAATAGTGCGATAGATTGTGTTATCTATTGCGATCCTCCTTATGCCCCGTTATTGCAAGAGACTAACTTTACTCAATACGCAGGAGGGGGATTTAGTTTGTTACAGCAAGCTCGCTTGGCAAATCTTGCCCTAGAGATGAAAGAGCAGGGCATTCCTGTATTAATTTCAAATCACGACACTGATTTTACTCGGCTGATTTATCAATCCGCTCAAATCACATCAGTGCAAGTGCAGCGTTCAATTGGGCAGAAAGCGGATTCCCGAATTAAAGTCGGCGAACTATTTGCGTTATTTTCCTAATCATTTGCAAATTTTTCTAAAAATTTCACCGCTTGTGTTTATTATTTAATCGTTATTTTTTATTTTTATGCCTATGGAGTATCAAATGGCAAATCAAAATGAAGAGCGTCAATCGTGGTCTAGCAGATTGGCATATATTATGACTGTTGCAGGAGCAACTGTAGGGTTTGGAGCGACGTGGCGTTTCCCGTATTTAGTGGGGGAAAACGGTGGCGGTGCTTATGTATTCCTATTCTGCATTGCAATGATCGTGATCGGCATTCCAATGATTTTAGTCGAAAATGTGATTGGCAGAAGAATGCGAGTGAATGCCGTTGATGCCTTCGGTGGTTCGGCAAATGGTAAAAAAATCTCCCCTGCTTGGAAAATACTAGGCTATATGGGGTTACTCGGTGCATTTGGTATTCTGGCATATTATATGGTGCTCGGTGGTTGGGTACTCAATTATATTGGTAGCCTAATTACGGGCAACCTTGATCTTTCAATGCCTGTTACGGTAGAAACCACGTATCAATTTTTCCAACAAAGTATTTTTAATAGTCCGGCAATTATTATTACTTATACTGCTATTTTTGTGCTGGTAAATTATTTTATTTTAGTGAAAGGAATCGTTGATGGCATTGAGCGTTCAGTTAAATACTTGATGCCGATTCTATTTGTGTTTTTACTGGTAATGGTTATCCGCAATGTAACTTTACCAGGAGCGGTTGAGGGAATTAAATTTTATCTGATGCCTGATTTCTCTAAAATCACGCCAAAACTTTTTGTGTTTGTATTAGGGCAGGTGTTCTTTGCATTAAGTCTAGGGTTTGGTGTGTTAATTACGCTTTCAAGCTATTTAGATAAAAATGAAAACCTCGTTAAAACGGCGACTATTACGGGCGTGATGAATACGATTATTGCGGTTCTTGCCGGTTTTATGATCTTCCCATCGCTATTCAGCTTTGGTGTTGCACCAAATTCCGGTCCGACATTAGTTTTCCAAAGTTTGCCGATTGTTTTCTCAAATATGTGGGGAGGTACGATTTTTGCGATTATTTTCTTTGCTTTGTTGGTTGTTGCGGCTTTAACCACCTCATTAACAATTTATGAAGTGATTATTACTGCTCTTCAAGAAAAAGCAAATATCAGCCGTAAGAAAGCAATTTTTATTACCTTAGCAACCATTTTTATACTAGGCAATATCCCGTCAGCATTAAGTGATAATGTGCTAAAAGATGTGCAAATTATGGGCAAAAGCATTTTTGATGCCTTCGATTATATCAGCGGAAATATTCTCTTCATTTTAACCGCATTAGGTAGTGCTATTTTTGTCGGTTTTGTATTAAAAGATGAAGCAAAAGAAGAGCTTGGAGCGGGTAAAACATTGACTAATATTTGGTTTAATTACGTTCGCTTTGTGATCCCTGTGATTATTTTAGTGATTTTCTTTAATTCACTGTAGAGTGAAACATATAAATAAAGCTGTTTGAATGCGTATTCAAACAGCTTTTTACTTTTACAAGCGGTTAAAAAAGCATAATTTTTTGCTATTAATGCCAAGTCATCCAGAAGAAATAAGACAAGCAACCAATAATGGTTACACAGAAAATATTTAGTATAAGACCGACTTTTACCATCTCGCTTTGCTTGATGTAACCTGTTGCAAATACAATTGCATTTGGAGGGGTTGCAATAGGCAACATAAAGGCACAAGAAGCACCACAAGCAATGATTGCCGCTAACGAAATTGGCGGTAAACCGAGCGAATTTGCAACCGTAATAAAGATTGGTAACATCAAGGCTGCACTTGCGGTATTTGAAGTAAACTCAGTTAAAAATACAATGAAGCCTGTCATTACTAAGGTCATAATCAGCCAATGCTTCGTACCGATATAATTAACGATAGTATCTGCTAGAATCTTACTCGCACCTGTTTCTCGTAACACAATACTTAATACTAATCCGCCACCAAATAGCATTAACACTCCCCATTCGGTACGTCCTTGAATTTCAGACCAAGTAGCGGTGTTACAAATACAAAGTGCGATAACTGCGACCATTGCAATTACTGCATCAAAATTTTTAATTGATTCTTTTAACATTAAGGCATTGCGGATAAAAGGCTCAATATAGCTACTAAAAGTCAATAAAATTGCAGTAATGATAAAAATGATGAGAGTAGCAAGTTGTTTTCCGTTGAGTTTCGAATCTTCAATTTCAACATTAAACGGCACGTTAAAGTTTGGCTTTAGCATAACGAGTAAGCTGATAACCATTGCAATCATCAGCAAAATTGCAACCGGCATACCGTATGGTAGCCACTCAGAGAATGAGATTTTAATCTGAGAAGCCAATAACGCATTTGGTGCAGAGCCAACTAGTGTGCCAATACCGCCGATACTGGAGCTAAAGGCAATTCCTAGTAATACGAAAACATAAAGGTTACGGTTAGTTTTAAGATCTACTTTGTGTAGAATACCAAGTGTGAGTGGCAACATCATTGCGGCTACAGCGGTATTATTAATAAAGAGGGAGAGTAGAGCGGTTACTGCAAATAGATAAATGACAGTACGTTTTAAATTACCTTTGGCTAAGCGGATAACGTGATTAGCAATCCAAAGATCGATTTTTTGGATATTTAACACCGCTGCAATCACAAACCCTCCGAAGAACATAAAAATAATTGGTTCTGAGAATGGAGCAAAAGCGGCTTTGGTGGGTAGTACGTTAAGCCCGATAGCAAATATCGGCACCATCAAGGCAGTTACGGTAATATTGAAGGCTTCAGTAAGCCAAAGAATACCAATAAAAACAAGCAGGGCTAAGCCTCTATTTTCTTGTTCACTGAAAGGAAGATATTGTAGTAATAGAAAGAAAATCACAATATCAACAGCAAGTATAATTAACCCTCTTAAAGGATTTTTAGCTGTGCTAGACATATAAACTCCTAATCATTTTGTTATCTTAAATCGAAGGTTTTTTCACTATACCAGAACTTTTTATTAAAAAAAGGTTAAAAAATTGTTAAATAGAAATATTTTCAGAAAATTTATAAAAATTATCACTTTATTTGATCTAGGTTAGCTCAAAATGATTAGAAGCTGATATAATCAAGTTGTTATCACTTTTTAAATTCTAATCAAAAGAGGAACAAACTATGTCTGTTATTAAAATGACTGACCTTGATTTAGCAGGTAAACGCTTATTTATTCGTGCTGACCTTAACGTGCCGGTAAAAGATGGTAAAGTAACATCGGATGCTCGTATTGTGGCAACTATTCCAACGTTAAAATTAGCCTTACAAAAAGGGGCTAAAGTAATGGTAACTTCTCACTTAGGTCGCCCGACTGAAGGTGTATTTGAAGAAGAAAATTCGTTACAACCTGTGGTAGATTACTTAAATGCTTCAGACTTAGGTGTTCCGGTTCGTTTAGTGCGTGATTACTTAGACGGCGTTGATGTAAAAGAAAACGAAATTGTTGTGCTTGAAAACGTGCGTATCAACAAAGGTGAAAAGAAAAACGATCCTGAATTAGCGAAAAAATACGCCGCACTTTGTGATGTATTTGTAATGGATGCTTTCGGTACGGCTCACCGTGCAGAAGGTTCAACTTATGGTGTAGCAGAATATGCCCCTGTAGCTTGTGCAGGTCCGTTATTAGCAGCGGAATTAGATGCGTTAGGCAAAGCATTAAAAGAACCACAACGTCCAATGTTGGCAATCGTAGGTGGTTCAAAAGTTTCTACTAAATTAACGGTTTTAGACAGCTTATCAAAAATCGCTGACCAATTAATCGTGGGTGGCGGTATCGCAAATACCTTTATTGCAGCAGAAGGTAACGCAGTAGGTAAATCATTATACGAAGAAGATTTAATCCCTGAAGCAAAACGCTTAGCACAAGTAACGAACATTCCTGTGCCTGTTGATGTGCGTGTAGGCACCGAATTCTCTGAAACTGCACCGGCAACTGAAAAAGCGGTGAACGAAGTACAAGCAGACGAATCTATTTTCGATATCGGTGATAAATCAGCCGAGCAATTAGCTGAAATTATCCGCAATTCAAAAACGATTCTTTGGAATGGTCCGGTAGGCGTGTTTGAATTCCCTAACTTCCGCAAAGGTACTGAAATCATTTCAAATGCGATTGCTGAAGCAACTGCAAATGGTGCATTCTCTATCGCAGGCGGTGGTGATACATTAGCGGCTATTGATTTATTCGGCATCAAAGATAAAATTTCTTACATTTCAACCGGTGGCGGTGCGTTCTTAGAATTCGTTGAAGGTAAAGTATTACCGGCAGTGGAAATTTTAGAGAAACGTGCAAACGGTTAATTGATTACAAGCGGTCAAATTTCAATGAAATATTGCAAATTTGACCGCGTATTTTAACAATGTGCGTTTGCACATTTCATACAATACAAAGGAAGCAAAAAATGTCATTATTAAACATCGTAAAACCGGGCGTAGTAACAGGCGACGACGTACAAAAAGTTTTCGCTTACGCTAAAGAACACAACTTCGCAATTCCAGCAGTAAACTGCGTAGGTTCTGACTCTGTAAATGCAGTATTAGAAACCGCAGCTCGTGTTAAATCACCTGTTATCGTACAATTTTCAAACGGTGGTGCACAATTCTACGCAGGTAAAGGCATCAAACCAACTTCAGGTGCTCGCCCAGATGTATTAGGTGCGATTGCTGGTGCAAAACACGTTCATCAATTAGCGGTTGAATACGGTGTGCCTGTTATTCTTCATACAGACCACGCTGCGAAAAACTTACTTCCTTGGATTGACGGCTTACTAGAAGCGGGCGAAAAACACTTTGCAGAAACCGGTCGTCCATTATTCTCATCACATATGATCGATTTATCTGAAGAGCCAATCGAAGAAAATATGGAAATCTGCCGTGAATATCTTGCTCGTATGGATAAAATCGGTATGACCCTTGAAATTGAAATCGGCGTAACCGGTGGTGAAGAAGACGGCGTTGATAACTCAGATGTGGATGAGTCTAAACTTTACACTCAACCATCAGAAGTATTATACGTTTACGACCAATTAAGCCCAATCAGCCCACGTTTTACTATCGCGGCGGCATTTGGTAACGTACACGGTGTTTACAAACCGGGTAATGTAAAATTAAAACCGTCTATTTTAGGAGCTTCACAAGAGTTCGTATCTAAAGAGCGTGGCTTACCGGCTAAATCATTAGACTTCGTATTCCACGGTGGTTCAGGTTCTTCTCGTGAAGAGATCCGTGAAGCGATCAGCTACGGTGCAATCAAAATGAACATCGACACCGACACCCAATGGGCAGCATGGGACGGTATCCTTCAATTCTACAAAGCAAACGAAGCATACCTACAAGGTCAATTAGGTAATCCAACCGGTCCTGATGCACCAAACAAAAAATACTACGACCCACGTGTTTGGTTACGTAAAATGGAAGAGTCTATGTCTAAACGCTTAGAGCAATCTTTCGAAGACTTAAACTGCGTGAACGTATTATAATTTGCAAAGTTTTTAGCAAATTCGACCGCTTGATCTGCACCCCAAAAGTTGAACAATTAAACCAACTGATTAAGGTGCAGATTTTTTATTGTTGTCAATTTTCTACATTGTTGATTTGAAACAGGCGTTATACAGGTATATTCGTTATTATAGAATGAATAAACTAAGCTTAAAAAAATAGAGCTCTGTACAGTACAGAGCTCAATATTTAAGTTAATTTATGAACTGTCAGTTTATGGGGCAGATCAAAAATGTTTACAAGCGGTCTTTTTGCATCTATTTTTTGCAAATTAGATAGCTAAACCAAAGGCATAGAATGCCACTAAAATAATAGCAATAATAACTGTACCTAAGTTTAACTTGCTTGCTTCGCCTGAAATTAAGCGACCAATCACGAGTGTTGCGAAACCTAACATAATACCTGTTACGATGTTTGCGGTTAGTACAATAAATACCGCACATACAAGACCTGCCATTGCACCAACGAAATCGCTAAAATCTAATCTTGAAACATTACTTAACATCAATAATCCCACATACATTAACGCAGGGGCAGTAGCATAGCTTGGTACTAAGAATGCAAGGGGTTGAAAGAACAGCATAAATAAGAAGCCGATACCCACCACTACCGCCGTTAAACCGGTTTTACCGCCAACGGCTGTACCTGCTGCTGATTCAATATAAACTGCTGCGGGGGCTGTGCCGAATAAGCCTGATAGAATTGAGCCGAAAGAGTCGGAGGTTAAGGCTTTATCACCATTAATAATCTGACCGTCTTTATCTAATAAATTAGCTTGACCTGCTACGGCACGAATTGTGCCTGTTGCATCAAAAATTGCAGTCATCACTAAGGCAAATACTACAGGCAAAATGGCTGTATTTAATGCCCCCATAATATCAAGACTTAAAAACAGTGAATTTTCTCCAAAGCTTGGCATTTTGAAAAAGCCTGCGTATTTTACGTTCGGATCAAAAATTAGCCCAACAATGGTAATTGCGATGATTACCCATAAAATACTGCCTTTTATTTTTAGCTTTTCTAAACCAATAATAGCGGCTAAACCAATTAAAGACATTAATACGGGGAATGAGGTAAAATCGCCTAATTTTACCGGGATATCCATACCGCTGTTCACGACTAATTTTACGTTGGTTGCTGCAATAATGAGTAGGAATAAACCGATACCGATACCGGCACCGTGTGCAATGCTGCTTGGTAAATTACGCAAAATCCAAGTGCGGATACCTGTTGCAGAAATAATGGTAAACACTACGCCCATTAAGAAGATTGCCCCTAGGGCAACAGGAACAGAAACTTGTTGCCCCAGCACTAAGCTAAAGGCGGTAAAAGCAGTTAGAGAAATTGCACAACCAATTGCCATTGGTGCATTTGCCCATAAGCCAATTAAAATTGAACCTAAACCTGAAACTAAACAGGTAGCAATAAATACGGATTCCGCAGGAAAGCCTGCTTGGCTTAACATTCCAGGCACAACAATCACAGAATAAACCATTGCGAGAAATGTAGTTAAACCTGCGATCACTTCTTGACGAACGTTTGAACCACGTTCTTCAAATTTAAATAAGGACATAAAAACCTCAAAGAAAAAATAAAATGGGAAATTTTGTGGGCGAATTCTACAGAAATTTAAATTAATTGGCAAACGGTTGCGTAAGTAAAAAAAAGAAAAGCAGGAATAAATCCTGCTTTTGTCTTACCGTTAATCAGTAATCAATAAAGGCTTCTTGATCTGCACCTTCTTTTTCAACTTTAGGCTGAACCATATGCTCACGTTTCAAGCCAAGTTGTAGTGCTACACCGATTGCAATATAAATTGATGAATAAGTACCAAAAGCAATACCAATCAATAATGCAAGCGAGAAGCTATGAAGTGTTGGACCACCTAAATAGAATAGGGCTAACACCACAAAGAGGGTGGTAACAGAGGTCATTAAAGTACGAGAAAGCGTTTGGCTTAATGAAATATCCACTACTTCGATTGAACTTAGACGGCGAATTTTTGAGAAGTTTTCTCGCACACGGTCAAACACAACAATTGAGTCGTTCAGTGAGTAGCCGACTACCGATAAAATCGCTGCTACGAAGGTAAGGTCAAGCTCAATCTGTAAGAAAGAGAATACCCCGAGCGTAACTAATACATCGTGGAATAAAGCAACAATACCACCTACCGCTAAACGCCATTCAAATCGTGTACCTACATAAATAAGTAACATCGCAAGTGTGGCAAGAGTGGCATAAATTGCCCCTTGTGTAAGCTCTTCACCTACGTTAGGTCCAACGAACTCAATACTTTTAATCGTTGCATTTGGATCTAATTTTTGATGGATCATCTCCATCACTTTATTTCCCACGCTCATATCGCCGGCATTAGCAGACAAGCGGATCATTAAATCTTTTTGACTGCCTGTTGTTTGCACTAAAGCACTGCCATAGCCGCTATTTTCAAGCTCGCTACGCAGTTTTGACAAATCTGCTGGTTGAGAGAATTGGGTTTCAATTACCGTACCGCCTGTGAAATCCAAGCCCCAGTTAAATCCTTTCGTTGCAATTGTGAAAATACATAATGCAGACACAATCATCGAAAAAATGAAACCGATGAAGCGGTATTTCATAAACGGAATTAATTTATAAGGCAGTTTAATGTCTGCTACATCTTGTTTTACATTTTCAATAGCCATTTATTCCACCTTAAATCCAAAGTTTCTTCACGCGTTTGCCACCATAAACCCAGTTTACCAGCATTCGAGTACCTGTAATTGCGGTAAACATAGAAATAATTACCCCTAAAGCAAGCGTTACCGCAAAGCCTTTTACCGGACCTGTTCCTACCGCATACAGCACAAGAGAGGTTAAAATGGTGGTGAGGTTCGAGTCAAAAATACTTGAGAATGCACCACTATAGCCTTCGTGAATAGCTTGTTGAATAGAGCGACCGTTACGAATTTCTTCTTTAATACGCTCATAGATCAACACGTTCGCATCTACCGACATACCCACTGCCAGTACAATACCCGCAATACCCGGCATTGTAAGTGTTGCCCCAATTAATGACATTAAGCCGATGGTTAAAATCATATTAGCAACCAATGCTATAGAGGCAAATACCCCAAACATTTTATAAAATGCTAAACAGAATAAAATGGTTAAGCCTAAGCCTAACATACTTGCTTCCATACCTTGTTTAACATTATCTGCACCAAGTGATGCCCCGATAGTACGTTCTTCCACAATCACGATTGGAGCAATTAATGCACCTGAACGTAGTAATACAGCAAGATTTTGAGCTTCAGCCGGTGAGTTAATACCTGTGATTTGGAATTGGTTGCCTAAACGGGTTTGGATAGTTGCCACGTTAATTACTTCTTGGTGTTTTTCAAGAATGACTTTGCCGTTTGCATCTTTACGACCTGAATCTTTAAATTCGGTATAAAGGGTTGCCATTGGTTTTTTAATTGCCATTTTAGTAATTTCGCCCATCATATCGCCACCTTCAGTATCTAATTTGATACTTACTTGCGGTAAGCCGCGATCATCTTTACCTGCGGTCGCATCAATAATATGCTCGCCACCTAAAGACGGCTTACGACGTAATACAACAGGTTCACCATCACGCGTGTTTTGTACTTCAGAATCGGCTGGTACAATCCCTTTAGCTGCAGAAGCTAAATTTGCTTCTGTATTTACTAAACGGAACTCAAGGGTTGCAGTTGCTCCTAAAAGTTCTTTTGCACGGGCAGTATCTTGCACGCCCGGTAATTCCACAACAATGCGGTCAGCACCTTGACGCTGAATGGTTGGCTCTGAGACGCCCAGTTCTTCTACACGCTTACGCAAAATTGAAAGATTTTGCTCAATTGCCATACTACGAGAATCAGAAAGAGCTTGCTCTGACGGGGTTAAAGTTACGTTATTATCTTTAACTAAAATATCAAGCGTTGGGTGAGAGCGGCGAATTAAACGCACCGCATTTTCAGCTGTTTCGTTATCAACAAACTCAATCTCAGTTGCAAAATTTTCGCCTTTTTTGACCGCTTTATATTGCAGTTTTTCTTTGCGGAAATCATTACGCAAGCTGTCTTGTAAGGTATCTTGCTGTTTAGCAAGAGCGGTGTTCATATCCACTTCCATTAAGAAACGAACACCACCAAGCAAGTCTAAGCCTCGTTTCATCGGGCTTCCGCCAATATCTGAGAGCCATTTTGGTGTTGCCGGTGCAAGGTTTAATGCAACAGAATAGTTATTACCCAATGCTTCAGAGATTTTTTCTTTGGCTGGAAGTTGTTGTTCAGTACTTTCTAAACGAACCAAGATCGAACCATTTTCTAACACGGCTGATTTTGGCTGAATGTTCATTGATGAAAGCGTAGATTGAACTTGAGTAAGGGTTTCTGGTGTGGCTTGTTGTCCACGAGTACCGGAAATTTGTACAGACGGATCATCGCCATATAAATTTGGAAGGGCATATAAAGCACCAATGGCGATCACGAAGATCACCATTAAATTCTTCCATAGAGGGAAACGGTTTAACACAATAAATCCCCAAATGTTAAGGTTTGATTAGAGGCATTAAAGAGATCTTAATGAGCCTTTAGGTAATACAGCAACCACAAAATCACGCTTAATGGTTACTTCAGTTGTGTCGTTTAATGCGATAACGATGTTATCATTATCTGCGGTTACTTTTGTAATTTTACCGATTAAACCACCACTGGTTAATACTTCTTCGCCTTTTGCTAAGCTTGCAAGTAATTCACGTTGTTGTTTTTGACGTTTTGCTTGTGGGCGATAAATCATAAAATAGAAAATTGCACCGAAAACAATCAGAATAAAGATCATTTCCATTCCGCCACCTTGTTGCATAAAAACTCCTTAAATTGTGTTAAGTGGTATAAAAAATTGATGTTATAAAAACGCCTGTTAAAATACCACAAATTCAATGAATTAACGAGTAGAAAAATTCATCGAATGCTTTTCTTTTAAACAAAAATTTGGGTAAAATCGTTTCGTTTGTTTACAAAGTTATGTCGGTTTTTATAAAAACGAGGAGAAAAAATGAGAAAAGTTGGAAAACTAGCGGTTATTTTTGGACTATTTTTTGCAAATATGAGTTTTGCTCATAATGTAAAATTAAATCAATCTTTGCCAGCCGTTTCGGTGGCAAAAGATGGCGAATTAGTGATTCAATCAGGCAAAATTGCTTATAAAAGTTGGAATTCATCAGCCGTTGCCGGAAAAGTACGAGTAGTGCTTCATTTTGCAGCAAGAAGTTCAGTAAAGAGTAAAAATGCAGCCTTAATTAATACACTCAAAAATGCAGCTTTTGATCCTACAAAATATCAAACATTAACCATTGTAAATGCGGACGATGCGATTGTGGGGACCGGGCTTTTTGTGAAAAATAATGTTGAAGACGGTAAATTAGAAAATCCACGTAGCCAAGTCGTGCTAGATCAACAAGGCAATGTTAGAAAAGCGTGGAATCTAAAAGAAAAAGAGGGTTTTATTGCGGTGTTGGATAAATCAGGCAAAGTCAAATTTGCAACGGAAGGTGCTCTTTCGTCAAAACAGATTGAAGAAGTGATAAGCTTAGTTAAAACGTTAATGCAGTAAATAATGATAGGCAGGTTTTACCTGCCTATTTTTTCTCAAATTATAAACCGATAACTTATCGTATGATGATAATTTTCTCCGGCTTTGGTTATGCCGCCAAATTGTAATAATTCAGGTTGATTTACGGAATTTGGGAAAAACTCTGGCTCTAACGCCACGCCTGCATAATCTCCATATTCGCCATTAGTCAAATTCGGTTGCCCTTTTAGCCAGTTGCCTGTGTAAACTTGTAAGGCTGGCATTGAGGTGCGAAGCTCCATTTTCAAATCTTCTACGGCTAAGCAAGCGGTTAAATTTTCACTATTTTTTGTAAGATGAAAGGCGTGATCGTAACCTTTTACTGCTTTTTGGTCGTCATCAGCTAATAAGTCTTGCCCGATTTTTTTAGCCGTGCGGAAGTCAAAACCTGTGCCTTCCACCTTTTTAAGCGGAGCATTCGGGATACCGCTTGAATCCACTGGCAAATATGCCTCAGCATTAATCATCAACTTGTGATCTAAGATATTTTCTGAACCTTGCAGATTAAAATAAGCGTGGTTGGTTAAACAAAGTGGTGTATCTTGATTTGTTGTTGCATCAAAGCTGATTTGCAGTTCATTATCGGTTAAACGATATTCTACAAAGGCTTTCACTTCACCGCCAAACCCTTCTTCGCCATCTGCAAAAATATAGGAAAATTTAACCGCTTGTTCGGTCTGACTTTCTACTTTCCAGACTACTTTATCGCCGCCTAACTCGCCACTATGCAAATTATGCTTGCCATTATTTTTGGCTAAGTGATAGGTTTTTCCATTAAGTGAGTATTGTGCATTGGCAATACGATTAGCGTAACGCCCAATAGTTGCCCCAAAGAAAGCGGTCTGTTTTTGCCAATTTTTTGCAGAAGTGGTTACTAATACTTCACGCTCTTCACTTGGCATTTTTACTACACAAGAGAGCCAAGTAGCCCCTAGATCTGACAAGGTAATTCTTAAAAATGGGTTTTCGATGGTGAATAGGTTCATAACATACCTCTTTGCCCCATACGAGCCGTATGGGGTTAGAAATCTGAGCCACACTGTGGCTATTTTTCAGCTCCGAAGGAGCTAGGATAATTTAACCTAGCACGGCTTGTGCTAGGTCGGGAGATTTTAGACCTCACGGACTCCATCACAAGCCGTACATAAATGGAAGGTTTCTTTAATGCCTGTTTGCTTTTCATAATTTTCAGCAACGGCTTGGCGAAGATCTTCCACTTTATCATTTGGCACTAAGCATACTACACAGCCACCAAAGCCACCGCCTGTCATTCTTGCTCCGCCATTTTTACCGATTGCTTTTTGGGCGATTTCAGCCAAGCAATCGACTTCAGGACAGGTAATCTCAAAATCATCACGCATAGAGTCGTGCGAAGCTGCCATTAATTCGCCCAATTTAACCATATTATTCGCTTTTAGAGCTTCTGCGGCTTCTAGCACACGCTGATTTTCGCTGATGATATGTTTTGCACGTTTATAGGCAAGTTCATTAGCATCACGCAGTTCTGCGGCTCGTTCAATAAATTGCTCTGCACTTACATCACGCAATTTTGCTTTACCGAAGAAGTGAGCGGCAAATTCGCACTGCTCACGACGACTGTTGTATTCACCCGTTACTAAGTCGTGCTTCACATTGGAGTTAATAATGGCGATTGAATAACCTTGTGGTTCAGGCGTTGGACTAATCTCAAGGCTACGGCAATCTATCATTAAAAAATGATCTTTTTGTCCTAAAGCTGAGGTGAGTTGATCCATATTTCCGCAATTACAGCCGACAAATTTATTCTCTGCTTCTTGTCCAATTAATGCGATTTGAGTATGAGAAAGCGGCAAATCTCCCAACAATTGAGCTGTTTTACCAATTGATACCTCAAGAGCTGCGGAAGAACTTAAACCTGATGACATAGGTACATCGCTGGTAATCACTAAATCAGCCCCTTGTTTGAAATCAGGGCATTTTACTTGCACAAATTTCACCACACCACGCACATAGTTCGCCCATTTGTGTTCACTTGGCTCAATTGGCTGGCTTAGGTCAAATTCATCTTGTTCGTTAATATCAAGGGCGAACACTCGCCATTTGTTATCATCACGTTTAGCAAAGCCTACCGCCGTGCCGTAATTAATCGCACAAGGCATAACAAATCCGTCGTTATAATCAGTATGTTCGCCAATAATATTCACTCTGCCTGGAGCAAATACCGTGCGTTCTGCTTTATAACCAAAATGTTCTTCAAATTTTTGAAAAGCAATTTCTTGTGGTTTCATTCAAATTCCTTATTTTTCGATTTGTGGTTTCTTATCTTTATAGTGTTCAGTATCACTTACCGCATTTAAACGTTCTGCCGCTTGTTCCGGGGTTAAATCACGCTGAGTTTCTGCCATCATTTCATAGCCGACCATAAATTTACGTACGGTAGCAGAACGCAACAACGGCGGATAAAAATGGGCGTGCAGTTGCCAATGTGCATTTTCTTTGCCGTTAAACGGAGCAAAGTGGAAGCCCATTGAATAAGGGAAGCTAATGTTAAATAAGTTATCGTAGCGAGTCGTGAGCTTTTTCAATGCTAAGGCTAAATCAGCTTTTTCCGCTTCGTTCAGATCGGTAATCGACTTAAATTGCTTCGCTTTCGGTAATAACAATGTTTCAAACGGCCAGCTCGCCCAGTAAGGCACAACGGCAAGCCAATCTTCCGTTTCTACTACAATTCGCTCTTTTTTATCTAATTCACGCTTAGCGTAATCTAATAAAAGTGGTGAGCTATATTTTGCAAAATAATCGGCTTGGCATTCATCTTCAATGGTGATTTCATTCGGCAGAAAATTACTCGCCCAAATTTGCCCGTGCGGGTGAGGGTTAGAGCAGCCCATTATTGAGCCTTTATTCTCAAAAATTTGTACCCATTGATAACGCTCTTTCAGCTCGTTTGCCTGTTCTTGCCAAACTGTTACTACATCGGTAATTTCATCAGCAGAGAGTTGTGGCAAGGTTTTGCTATGATCGGGCGAAAAGCAGATCACACGGCTTTCACCTTGTGTGTGTGAGATTTGGAACAGCGGATCTTGGTTCGGCTCTGGGGCAGGTGTGTCTGGCAGTAGGGCAGAAAAGTCGTTTTTAAACACAAACGGCTTGGTGTAATTTGGATTCTGTTCACCGGTAATGCGTTTATTGCCGGGGCATAGATAGCAGGCCGGATCGTAGCTCGGCTTATCGTCTTGCACGACTTCTTCTTGTTGCCCCTGCCACGGACGTTTAGCCCGATGCGGAGAAACTAAAATCCACTGATTTTTCAGCGGATTAAAACGGCGGTGTGGATGATCGTTGAGGACAAACTCGCTCATATAAAACTCCTCGAAATTAACTATATGAAAAGTATAGCGAAAGTGAGGAAAAATGACTGTGATATAGATCACAAAATAATGATGTCAAGCGGTCAGATTTGCGGAAAATTTTGCAAGCAGTTCTCCATTTTTGTCAGCTTGTTTTTGTGGTGATGTTTGTTGATGTTAGTGGCTTGCCCTACTAATTATTTCAATTTATATCGCAATAGCGGGCAAGTTTCACCCTATGATTAAAAATCTTTCCCTTTTACATCAATAATCATCACTTCTGACTGCGAGCCTAACCGCATCGGGATGCCCCAAAAACCGTAGCCTGAGGTTACAAAATAATGCCCCAACCCGATTTTTTCATAGCCGTAATGTAGTCTATATATTATTTTGGTGATAATACTGGCAGGGAAAACTTGCCCTTTGTGGGCGTGCCCTGAAACTTGAATATCAATCGGTAATTTGGCGTGTTTTTCAATTTCAGTTGGGCGGTGGTCGAGTAAGAACACAGGCAATTTGGTATTTACTGATTGCAATAATTGCTCGGCAGAAGGGCGATTTTTCACTAAATCATCATTACGCCCAACAATTGCAAATTTTCCATTAATTTCGACCGCTTGATCCCATAAAACAGTAATGCCGGCGTTACGAATAGCTTGTGCAATACTTTCCTGAGCCCCAAAGAAATCGTGGTTGCCTAGTGTGGCATAAACGCCTAATGGTGCTTTGAGTTTAGAAAATGAGTCTTGCATATTTTCTGAGCGATAAAATTCGAGGTTATCGTCCATAATATCGCCGGGTAGCAAAATCAAATCGACTTTTTCTTGATTAAAAATCTCTGCCAGTTGGTCAAGTTGTTTAGCCCCAAATAATTTTCCTAAATGGAGATCGCTTGCCATACCAATACGGAGTGGTTTGTCTAACGGTTTATCTATTTTAATGGAATAATGAACTACCGTTGGCACATAAGCATTGTAAAAGCCAAGCCCGATTAAGCCTAAGAAGGCAAAAGGGTAGATGACTTTCAAGCTACGATTAACGGAAGGATTTCCTTTGGCTAGTTTGTAAATGCAAGCGGTCAAAAAACTCACAAAAAATGCAAATAGCAAAAGTACCAATACAAATGCCATTACCCGAAATAGGGTAAATGTGCGAGTAACGTGCAAAATAACCATTGTGTTAATGGCTAAAAATGTAATAAGGTGAGTGATGTTTTGGCTTCTTGCCGACAAATTAAACAACCAGCCGATTGTTTTTGCAAAGCTATATAAAAATAGTTGTAGTACCACAACCACAATGGCGGTGGTGATGTAGTAACGATATTCCAAGAGCATTCCTTAAATGAGAGGCTAAACCCAGCCTAGTTGTCTTAATAAAAATAGCCCGATGCTAGCACTGAACATTGAGCCAAGAGTAGTGATGCCGATTAAATTTGCTGCGGCTTCACCATCTCCACCGTAGCTTCTCGTCATTGCATAAGTAGCTGCTGCCACAGGAGCAGAGGCAGCAACAAAGGCTATGCCGAGTTCCATCGGTGGCAGTTTAAATACAAATTTACCGAGCAGGAGAAAGAAAATCGGGGCAAAAATTAACCGAATGGAAGCAGAAAACAGCACAATTTTATTAATGGTACTTTCTGTTCCTTGATTAAATTGCTTCAACTGTTTGAAATTAATGCTCGCCCCCGTACAAATTAAAGCGAGTGGGAGCGTTAAGCTTGCCATTAATTTGCCAGCGGATTCAAGCGGTTTGGGAATTGAGCCGGCTAATTCAAAATAGTTGAAAATTAAGCCTGCAATTACGGCTAAAATCAACGGATTTTTCAAAATCGACAGGAGCAATCTACCCACATTGATTTTTTTCTCGCTCAATGATGAAGTTAGCGTAATCACCGCCAGCACATTAAAGGTAATCACTAAGCAGGAAATATAGACCGAAGCAGCCGCTAAGGCTTTATCACCATAGGCATTGAGGATTAAAGCAATGCCTAAAATTGCGGCATTTGTACGAAATGTCCCTTGCGTGAAAATACAGCGATAACGCCTGTTTTCAATGTGGCGTGCCGCCCACCATTCCGCCCATAAATAAATTAATATCGACCCTCCCACACCGGTGGAAATTAAGCTAATTTGGCTTGAGAAATCCAATGGGCTTTTTAGCATATTGAAGAAAATCATTGGCGGTAGCGTAAAGTTAAACACCACCTTTGACGCCATATTGCAAAAGGCATCATCAATGAATTTTCGCTTGCGTAGAAAAATCCCGAATAACATTAATAAAATGGTGGGTAATGTTACGCTAATGCTAAATTGAAGAGAGTCGAAAATATTCATTTGATTACCTGAGATGATATTCCTCCTTAAATAGGAGGAATATAAGCGGTTATTTTTACTCGAAAGTTTGTAAATTAAAGCCCTGCTTTCAAACTCGCCTCGACAAATTTATCCAAATCGCCGTCTAACACTTGCTGTGTGGTGCGGTGTTCCACACCGGTACGGTGGTCTTTAATGCGAGAGTCGTCCAACACATAAGAGCGGATTTGGCTGCCCCAGCCAATGTCGGATTTGTTATCTTCCATTGCCTGTTTCTCGGCATTTTTCTTGCTCATTTCCAGCTCATAAAGTTTCGCTTTAAGCTGTTTCATTGCCTGATCTTTGTTTTGATGTTGCGAACGACCGTTCTGACACTGCACTACAATCCCACTCGGCATATGGGTGATACGCACCGCCGACTCGGTTTTATTAACGTGCTGACCGCCCGCACCGGAGGCACGGTACACATCAATGCGAAGATCGGCAGGGTTGATCTCAATATCAATATCGTCATCAATTTCAGGATAAACGAACGCCGCTGAGAACGAAGTGTGGCGACCGTTGTTCGCATCAAACGGACTTTTACGCACTAAACGGTGAATGCCTGTTTCCGTTCTAAACCAGCCGTAGGCATATTCGCCGGAAATTTTTACCGTAGCGGATTTAATTCCTGCCACATCGCCGTCGGATGCTTCCATCAGTTCCGCTTTAAAGCCTTTACTTTCCGCCCAACGTAAATACATTCGCAACAACATTTCCGTCCAATCTTGTGCCTCTGTACCGCCCGAACCGGCTTGCAGATCCAAATAGCAGTCGGCACTGTCGTGCGGACCGCTGAACATCCGTTTAAATTCTAAATCCGCCAGTTTTTTCTCTAATTCATCGGCTTCGGCTTGTGCCTCGTTAAAGGTGTCTTGATCTTCGGCTTCCACTGCTAATTCAATCAAGCCTTCCACATCTTCAATCCCTTGCTCTAACTGGCGAATGGTATTGACGATCTGCTCCAACATCGCTCTTTCTTTACCGAGAGCTTGAGCTTTTTCCGGCTTATTCCACACATCCGGCTGCTCCAGCTCGGCATTCACTTCTTCTAAGCGTTCGACTTTGGTATCAAAGTCAAAGATACCCCCGAATTACCTCAGTTCGTTGAGATAAATCCGCAAGTTGGGTTTTAATTGGGTTCAATTCAAACATTATGTCTTCCTTTTTTCAGTTTTGGGCTCGCAAAATAGGGCGTGATTATACCGCAAGCGGTCAAATTTTCAGAATTTTTTGCAAAAAATTTCCCAAATTTGACCGCTTGTTCTTGCTATAATTCCAAGCATATTTTATGGAGAATATTATGGCAAAAAGACCTAGTGATATTGATGCAACGCTACTGCAACTTGAGATTTTACGTCGTATTCCCAAGCTACCGCAGAAAATTGATGCGAGAACCTTACACCAGCAGATATTGGATGCCGGCTTTGAGCGAGATTTAAGAAGCATTCAACGCACGCTAAAAGTGCTGTGTGAGCATTTTGATATTGAGTGTGATGAAAGAAGTAAGCCCTACGGATATAGCTGGAAACTTCGCTCGGAAGGGTTGGCTTTGCCGATTCTCAATGAACAACAATCGCTTTTGCTGAAATTGGCAGAACAGCAGTTAAAATACCTTCTTCCGGCAAATTTAATGGCATCTATGAAACCCTTTTTTGAACAAGCTGATAAAATGGTGTCAGGTAGTAAAGACAAGCCCGAATATCAATGGCTAAATAAAGTCTGTTCGACGCCAACCAGCTTGCCACTCGTGCCGGCAAAAATCAAAGATGAGATTTTTTCTGCCGTTAGCCAAGCTCTGTTTCAAAACCGCTTTCTGAAAATTGAATATCAAAACCAATTTGGCAAAAAGCACTCGGCAACTGTTATGCCTTTGGCGATTGCTCAACAAGGAGCGAGTATTTATCTGGTTTGTCGTTATGAAGGATTTGAGGATAATCGACTGCTTGCTCTGCACCGTATCCGTAAAGCGGAAATATCTACATTCACCTTTGAACGTCCAAAAGATTTTGATTTGAAAGCGTACCAAAATGACGAGCATCTTGGGTTTGGTAATGGCGATAAAATTCGACTGACTTTTTCTATCGATAAACAGGCAGGTTTCCACCTCACCGAAACGCCACTTTCAAAAGATCAAAAAATTCTCGAAGAATCTGACAACCACTATCGTTTCCAAGCAACAGTTGCCGATAATGATATGCTTGAATGGTGGATAAGAAAATTTGGTGAGGATATTTGGGATGTAGAAAAAGAGAGTATTTAGGTAAAGTAAGCGGGATGTTTTGCAAAAAATAATGCAAGATATACCGCTTGTATTATAACGTTTGAGCCTGTGCTATTTCTTAATTAACCCTTCTGCTATCTTCTTATAGAACTATTCGAAAATTTCTAATGGTTGAAATTTCATCCAGTTTATTTCCTTTATTCTTTCACATAAAACCAAGCCAAATTTCGGGCTAATTTTGTGATTTTGATCGAGAAATTTGATTTTCTCGACTTTTAATTCCCATTATTTGCCTGTTTTAAAAAAACGGGAGAGATTAAATGACTTTTCAACTCACTTTCTGCCAACAGGCAGGAAACAAGCACAAGAAAAACCAAGACGCACTTTTTAACGGTAAAGCGGTTTATCAATGGCAACTGAAAAATGCCGAAAGTTATATTTTGGATGAAAACAAGGTGATTTTCGGGGTAGCGGACGGCGTTTCGCATAGTCCTCAATCTCAAATTGCCAGCCGTTTCTTAATGGAGCAGTTGAGCAAATGCCAATCACTAAATTCAACGTGGTTGCGAGCCACACAATTTGCACTTTGTGAAAAATACGCTGCTTCTCATTTTGGCATAAGTAGCACCTTTGTTGGTTGTGAATTGCTTTCTAATGGTAAAGGCAAAATTCTAAATGTAGGCGACAGCCGAGCTTACAAAATTATGGCAAATGGGGAGTGGCAGCAGCTAAGCGAGGAGCACACTGTGTTGAATGAAATGAAAATGCAAGGATTGGCACAGGATCCAGCGGAATATGCCTCCATTTACCGAGCATTGTCAGACTGCATTATTGCTGATGTTGAGGCAGCTGACTTCCGTATTCATTCTGCCGAATTTCAACTTGAAAAAGGCGAGAGTATTTTGCTCTGCTCGGACGGCTTACACGATTATCCCACTCCTAAACAGCTCAAAATGATTTGGCAACGCTACTCCTGCAATACTGAACGGCTGCAAATTTGCAGAAAAATGGTCAAAAAGCACCGCTTGTATGATGATTTATCGGTGGTGGTCTGTGAAATGAGGGTAGGGGGGATAACTCAACACGATACTGTCACATTAATCCATAAAACCAAGAAGAGAATAATGAAAAATGATCTAATTTACGCCGCCGACCTTATCCGCCAAGCAGAAAAAAGTGGTTTGATACGCATCAACCTAATAAATTCTGGAGTGCCGAAAATGCATTTTTTTAGTTTGGAAATCGAGGGGGCATTGAAAATGATTGATAAAGTTTTATAGAAGTAATATATTTTCTATTAAAATCAAATGGTTAAAATATGCTTGCTTGCTTGCTTGCTTGCTTGCTTGCTTGCTTGCTTGCTTGCTTGCTTGCTTGCTTGCTTGCTTGGCAGTATTATATGAATATTTCTTCACTTTTATACATTTATACAAGGAAATTCCTATGGCGGATAATAAGTTACAATCACTAAATGAGATTTTTACTAGAAATTTATTTAGAATTCCAGATTTTCAAAGAGGATACTCTTGGGAGAAATTACAATTAGAAGACTTTTGGGACGATCTGAACCAATTAAAAAATGGAAAAGTTCATTACACTGGTTTATTAACGGTAGAAGGTATTGATAAAAACAACACTATAGGTAGTGAAAAATGGTCAGATGATCAATGGCTACTTTCTTCAGGATTTAAGGCTTATTATTTAGTAGATGGTCAGCAAAGAATTACAACTTCTATGATCTTGATTAATGAAATATTAAATAGGTTAAATGAAGATGATGAGATTTATTTCGAAAGAAAGTCTGTTTGGATAGAGAAATTTCTTTATCGTAGTCATAAAGATGGATATAAATCTTATATTTTTGGATATGAAAAAGATGATCCAAGTGATGAGTTTTATAAAACACAAATTCTAGGACAAGATTCATCATATTCTGATAAAGTCCCTAATGATACTCTCTATACTAAAAATTTAAAGAGTGCTAGTATATTTTTTAGTGAGAAATTAGATAATTTAGATAAGGATAAAATTAAATCATTATTTATTAAGTTAGTTGATGATTTTAAATTTAATTTTTATGAAATTGATAATGAGTTAGATGTTTATATAACATTCGAAACCATGAATAATAGAGGTAAGAGCTTATCTAACTTAGAGTTATTAAAAAATAGATTAATTTACCTGACAAGTATGTTAGAAGGGGAGCATAAATCTCTAAGAAAAGATATTAATGAAGCTTGGAAAACAATTTATGCATATCTTGGTAAAAATACCCATAAACAATTAGATGATGATAGCTTTCTGTTTGATCACTGGGTAATGTATTTTGATCGTTATAATAGAAATGAGGCTGCTAGTTATGCTAAATATCTTCTCAATACTCATTTTACAGTAAATGGATTATATAGAGAAAATGAAAGAATTACTGCAGAAGAGATTAAGAAATATATAAAAAGTTTACAAGAGACAATTAAGTACTGGGTTTACTTAAATAGCCCTGAGTTATCTTCTTATAGTGAAGAGATTAAAGAGTGGCTATATAAAATAAATCGCATTAAGGTGAGACATTTTTCCCCCTTACTAATGGCAGTTATGAAAGAAGAAAAAAATGAAAATAACTTATTATCTCTGTTGAAAGAGATTGAAAGGTTTATTTTCTTAGTTTTTGTTGTCTCACAGAAAAACTCTAGTACAGGGAATAGTTATATATTCCGTTTGGCATATAAATTTCATACCAAATCAATCTCATTGAAAGAACTACAGAAAGAAATTAGATATCTTACTGATGGTGGATTCGACAATGATGATGGCGATTTTATTTACGACGGCTATGCAAGAGTAGATAACTTTTTGAAAAATATTTCAGAGAATAAAAGATATTTTTATGATTGGTGGGGAATTACTTATTTTTTATACGAATATGAAATGTATTTGCAAAACAAAGCTAAAGGAGAAGAAAAAGTTTCTTGGAAAGAAATTTCTAAGAGAAATAAAGATGAAACCATAGAGCATATTTATCCACAATCAGCCAATTCTAATTATTGGAAGAAGCAAATAGGCAGTGTTGTTAAAGGACAGAAATTGAGAGAGAAAGTTTTACATAATTTAGGAAATTTATTACTACTAAGCCGTTCTAAAAATTCAGAGCTTCAAAATGATGATTTTCCTACCAAAAAAGAGAATAAAAATGGAAGGGGTTTTTCTAATGGTTCATATAGTGAAATTGAGGTTTCTAAACATGAGAATTGGTCAGTAGCAGAAATCAAGACAAGAGGATTAAAAATGTTAGAATTTATGGATGAGCGCTGGGATATTGATTTTGAATCTTGGGAGATTGATAAAGAAAAGCTATTGGGATTAGATGATATTTAATATTTATTATAGCGGTGTAAATTTACACCGCTTTTTTATGCATGTCCTACTTGTAATTCATTTTATAAATCTCTTTATTCTCGCTGTAAAAATAATACAATCTTCATTACTCATAGGAAAAATAAAATGAAAAAGGATCTGAAAATCGTGGTATTAACCGGTGCAGGGATTTCTGCTGAATCAGGTATCCGTACATTCCGAGCCGAGGACGGCTTGTGGGAAAATCATCGGGTGGAAGATGTCGCCACGCCGGAAGGCTATAAACGGGATCGGGAATTAGTCCAACGCTTTTATAACGAACGCCGCCGTAAGCTCTTTGACCCCGAAGTACAACCCAATGCCGCCCATCTTGCTCTGGCAAAATTAGAAGAGAAACTTGGCGAAAATCTGCTGATTGTGACGCAAAATGTGGATAACTTGCACGAACGTGCCGGAAGTAAGAATGTTATTCATATGCATGGCGAATTGCTGAAAGTCCGCTGTCCGAACAAAGGAACAGTGTATGAATGGCAAGGAGATGTCAGCGAGAACGAGCGTTGCACTTGCTGTACCCAACCAGCACGGCTGCGTCCACATATTGTTTGGTTTGGTGAAATTCCGTTCCAAATGCTAGAAATTGACGAGGCGATTTACGATTGCGATATTTTCGTCTCTATTGGCACTTCGGGTAATGTGTATCCTGCCGCCGGCTTTGTGGAAAAAGCAAACCGCTGGAAATCGCATACGATTGAACTCAATTTAGAGCCGAGTAAGGTCAAAACGGCGTTTAAAGAAACTCGCTATGGTAAGGCAACGGAGATTGTACCGCAGTTTGTGGAGGAGATTTTGGCAAGCCTCTAAATTCATTTCCTTTATTAGGGAGGTAAATAATCTTTCTTCCCCTTTTGGCGTAAGTACCGCCAAAGGGGAGGGGGTTAAGTCATAAGCGGTTAGAATTTGCAAATTTTTTGCGAAAATTGACCGCTTGCTTTTTTATTTTCCATCGTTATAATCCTCTCGTCCGATCAAAATACCATAAAACGCACGATTTATGCGACACACTTTGTCGTATTGATAAGTAAAATTACTGATGTGAAATCAGCAAAAGGAATGTTTTATGAGTAACTATCAATTAAACCCTTCAACCGTTTCCCTTTATTCTGAAAAAATTATGCTGAAAGCGATGTTTGAGCATAAATTATTTTCGGAGTTTTTTCGCAATGATAATTATCGTGATGATGACGTGGCATTTGCTATCGGTTTGCCGCAAGAAATGGAAAAAGAGAGCGAATTAAAACCGCTTGCCCGAGAGTTATTAAAAGAGCGTTATAAAGCTATTCTCAACCAAAATGAGCTGCCGGAGCGTTGGCAAATGGGCTATGAAAATTTGGCTCGACTCGCTCAATTTCTGAATTTGACCTTGACCGAACAAGCGGTAATGCAATTTGTTTTTCACTTCCGTGCTGAACGTAATTTCCGCAGTTTATTAGAGTATCTTCCGCATATGGATTTAAATCAAACCTGCTTGATTTTGGCGGATTTGCTTGGCGTCAATCATAAAGAAGTGAAATCGGTACTGGCAAAAACTGGTAAATTAACCGGCTATGGATTAATTGATCGCAGTTATAGCCCCGATCAATTCCACGACTATCTGGGTTGGGGCGATGCCTTAGATTTCGATGATTTTGTGATTCTACCGATTAGCGAGCAATCTTTAATTGAACGTGCTACTGTGCCGACAGCCGCTTCAACACTACAACTCAGTCATTATGATCATATCGCTGAGCAGCGTGAAATGATGCTGAATTACCTCGATATTGCCACAAAAACAGCGAAAAAAGGGGTGAATATTCTGCTTTATGGGGCGGCGGGGACAGGTAAAACCGAATTTGCGGCACTGTTGGCGAATACGCTTAATCTACCCGCTTACACAATGGCGAGCCAAGATAAAGACGGCGATGTGTTAAGTGGTACGACCCGTTTAGAGAATTGCCGTTTGGCTCAAAAATTGCTGGCGGGCAAAAGTGCGGTCATTATTTTTGATGAAGTGGAAGATGTGTTTGCCGGTTCATTTACCGAGCGTTCTGTCGCCCAAGAGCATAAGGCTTGGGTTAATGATTTTTTGGAAAATAATGCGACTCCAATGATCTGGATTTCCAACTCAGTCCGCTGCATTGACAACGCCTATCTCCGCCGCTTTGATATGGTGTTTGAAATGCCAATGCTGCCGAATAAGCACAAAGAGACCTTAATTATGGAACTGGCTGGTGAAAAATTATCGCCCGACTATATCCGCCATTTTGCCCAAAATGCGGATTTATCGCCGGCGGTATTAACCCGTACCTTTAATGTGATGAACTGCCTTCCTATCGAAAACCAAGCGGATTTTGCCGAAAAAGCGTTGGGAATGTTTAATCAAACGCTGGTTTCGCAAGGTTTCCGCAAAATTGAACCGCTTGTTGAAAGCAAAATTGCCTACAATTTAGACTGGGTAAATTGTGCGGAAAATATGCACAAAATCAGCGAAGGGCTAAAACGCACCAAACGTGGGCGAATTTGTTGCTATGGCCCGCCGGGAACAGGCAAAACCGCTTGGGCAAATTGGCTGGCACAGGAAATGGGCTTGCAAGCATTGGTTCGACAAGGCTCGGATTTATTGAGCCCACTTGTCGGGGGAACCGAACACCAGATTGCCGAAGCCTTCCGAACAGCGAAAGAGAACAATATGGCTCTGATTTTCGATGAAGTCGATACCTTTCTGTTTGCCCGTGAAAGCGGGCAACGCAGTTGGGAGCATAGCCAAGTCAATGAAATGCTCACACAAATCGAAAAATTTGAAGGTTTGCTGATTGTTTCCACCAACTTGATGGATAATCTTGACCCAGCCGCTTTACGCCGTTTTGATCTCAAACTCCATTTTGGCTATTTAAACGTGGAACAACGTAAAACTGTCGCTATCAGTCAAGCGAAAAAATTGGGGCTGCCTGAGTTGAATGAGCAAGAGCTTTCCCGTTTTGATTACTTGGAGAATCTCACCTTAGGCGATTTTACAGTGGTGGCTCGCCGACATCGGTTTGCTCTCTTTGAACATTGTACGGATTGGCTTGAAGCACTGGAA
>NZ_JBXGGI010000103.1:0-2103 GCF_056854775.1 Mannheimia sp. | reverse complement strand
TGTGATTGCCTTCACATTTTTAGAAATTAACCTTTATTTTGCTACTTTTTTGCTTTAAAAATTAAAATTAAGGCAGCCATCACTGCGGCTGTTGCTACAAATCCTAATAAAGCAGATTGCGTGAAACCTACTACTAAGTAGCCAACAATAGAAGCAGCAGCAACCAATAACGCATAAGGTAATTGTGAAATAACGTGATCCATATGGTTACATTGTGCACCTGTTGAAGATAAGATAGTGGTATCTGACACCGGTGAACAGTGGTCTCCACATACCGCCCCCGCCATTACTGCCGACAAGCAAGGAATGATTAATGCAGGCTCAGAATGAACTGCCATTGCCGCACCGATTGGTAACATAATACCAAATGTTCCCCAGCTTGTGCCTGTTGAGAATGCCATAAATGCGGCTAATACGAATAAAATTGCCGGTAAGAATCCTGCTGCAATATGCTCACCAACTAAGCCTGATAAGTATTTGCCTGTTTGCATATCGCTTACTACGCCATTAATTGTCCAAGCAAAGAATAAAATGGTGATTGCACCAGACATCATTTTTACGCCTAAACCATAGGCACGAACGTAATTTTTTAGTGAAATATGACCGCTTGCCATAATACAAATGCTGGCAACTACCAATGCAGCTAGACCACCTACCACTAACGAAATACCCACAGTGGTATTTTCAAAAGCACCTAAAATCGAAAATGGTGTGTTTGATTCCGCTAATGCATCAGCACCGGTTTTAATCATCATTGCAACCGTAACCACAATTAAAGCAACAATCGGGAACACTAAATTACGCATACGCCCTTTAACTTCAATACTTTCTTCCTCTACTTCTGCTAAATGTTCTGCTTGGCGTTCAAAACGAGCCATTGAGCCGATATCGAATGAGAAATAAGCTACGAAGAACACCATAATCATTGAGAAAATCGCATAGAAATTCATTGCACTCATCGTCATAAATGCACCAAGCGGAGAATAGCCCGTGATTGAATGAGTTGCTAATAAACCGGCAATTAAGGTAATAATGTAAGCTCCCCAACTTGAAATTGGCATTAATACACACATTGGTGCAGCGGTTGAGTCAAGGATATAAGCTAATTTTGCACGAGAAACATTGAATTTATCCGTTACCGGGCGAGCAATTGCCCCTACCGCTAAACTATGGAAATAGTCATCAATAAAAGTGAAAAATACTAAACCTGCGGCTATTAATTTTGCACCACGTTTATCTTTGATTCTTTTCTGAGCCCAATTTGCAAAGGCTTGATTACTTCCTGAAATGCTTAATAAAGAAGTCAATACACCTAATAAAATTAAGAATAAAATGATATTGATGTTGTTAGAATTTAAACCCTCTTCAGCTCCTTTATAAACTAAAGAAACAACACTATTTTTAATATAAGTAAGTGCATCAAGAAAATTACTATTGGTTAACATAAATGCACCAAATATAATCCCAATGCTTAATGAAATAATCACTTTGCGTGTAACAATCGCTAAAATTAATGCAATCAGAGCCGGTAACACAGACCAAAACGATGTGGAATAATAAACTAGATTCATAAAACCTCTAAAATGACTTTGTATAATTTGTATATAAAAATAATAGCCAAACAAGAGATGTACTGAGATATTTATAGGAATAAATATAAAGGAAGGAAATATGAAAAACTAAAACCCACCCTAACAGTAGCACTCCGTAGCGTTTACTACGACAGTGTCGTTTCTTTCGAGAACGACCCCAACCAATTAAGATGACGCCTAATTGATTTCGGCAAATCCACCTTTCCTTTTTCTTCATCGTTTTCCACTCAGAAAAAATACTTATTGAATTTGCACCTCTACATTTTGTAGGACGACGTAAAGATACCACGAATATCCGAAGATATAAAGTACCTCTTTTTTATTTATATTTATTTACCTCAAATATCTTTTAATATATGATAAAGAAGAATAAAATTCACTTCGTTACTAAAATATTAGGAGAATACAATGTCAGATTTAAAAAGCCTTTTAAACCTTCGTAGTTTAAGAGTATTTGCTAAAGATTTAGCACTTGAACAATTAAAATCATTTGCTGAAAAATTAGATACTA
>NZ_JBXGGI010000102.1:0-3469 GCF_056854775.1 Mannheimia sp. | reverse complement strand
GGTTTAGAAGTGGAATTAGTTCAATTTACTGAATATACACAGCCAAACGCAGCATTACACGCGAAAGATTTAGATGCAAACGCATTCCAAACAGTGCCTTATATGGAACAAGAGATGAAAGATCGTGGCTATAAATTAGCGATCATCGGTAACACTTTAGTATGGCCAATTGCAGCTTACTCGAAAAAAATCAAAAATATTTCTGAGTTAAAAGAGGGGGCTCAAGTTGCGATTCCAAATAACGCAAGTAATACCGCTCGTGCGTTATTATTACTTCAAGCACACGGCTTGTTGAAATTAAAAGATCCGAAAAATGTGTTTGCAACGGAAAATGATATTATTGAAAACCCAAAAAATATCAAGATCGTCCAAGCTGACACTGCATTATTAACTCGTATGTTAGACGATGTGGAATTGGCGATCATCAATAACACTTACGCAGGTCAAGCAGGTTTAAGTCCGGATAAAGACGGTGTTATTGTTGAATCAAAAGATTCTCCGTATGTGAATTTAGTGGTGAGCCGTGAAGACAACAAAGATGATCCACGTTTACAAACCTTTGTGAAATCATTCCAAACCGAAGAAGTATTCCAAGAAGCGTTAAAATTATTTAACGGCGGTGTGGTAAAAGGTTGGTAATTTACCCTTATTAAGATGAGTAGTAGTGCGAGCTACTGCTCATTTTTTTAGATAATAAATCTTAAAAAAGGAGACATTATGAAATTGAATAAAATTTTAGGTGTAGTTGCAATTTCTGCACTATTTTTGACCGCTTGTAATGATAAAGCGGAGAAGTTAAAAGTTGGCGTGATTTCAGGTCCTGAGCATAAAGTGATGGAAGTAGCGGCAAAAATTGCGAAAGAAAAATATAACCGTGATGTGGAGCTGGTAGTATTTACCGATTATGCAACACCAAACGAAGCTTTAAATAAAGGTGATTTAGATTTAAATGCGTTCCAGCACAAACCGTATTTAGATAACCAAATCCAAGAAAAAGGTTATAAATTAGTACCGGTTGGCAATACCTTTGTTTACCCGATTGCAGCATATTCTAAGAAAATTAAATCTTTAGCAGAATTAAAAGATGGCGACACAATCGCTGTGCCAAATGATCCGACTAATTTAGCTCGTGCATTAATTTTGCTAGAAAAACAAGGCTTAATTAAATTAAGAGCTGAAGCAGGTTTAAAAGCAACCAGTGTTGATATTATTGAAAATCCTCGTAAGTTAGTCATTCAGGAGATTGAAGCTCCGCTTTTACCTCGTACTTTAGATGATGTTGCATTTTCTGTTATCAATACTACTTATGCTGGACAAAGTGGTTTAACACCAACCAAAGATGGGTTATTTGTAGAAGATAAAGATTCTCCTTATGTGAACCTGATTGTAGCTCGTGAAAATAATCAAAATTCAGACGCTGTAAAAGATTTTGTGAAGGCTTATCAAACAGAGGAAGTCTATAATAAAGCAAATGAAGAGTTTAAAGGGGCGATGGTAAAAGGTTGGTAACTTGAATGAAGAATAAGACATAGCGAAAAGCTATGCCTTATTTTTTTACTTTGTTGCTGCTTCTGTAGGGGTTGTATTAACAGGAGCTGCTTCTTGAGGTTTTGTTTCTACTGGGGTTACTTCAGGTGAGGGGCTGGAGCGTATTTTGCCTTTAATTCATTTTCCAATTTCTGCCCTTCTTCTGCTAACTGATTAAGTTTAGTTTGCAATTCGCCAAAAGCTTTATGGGCTTCAGGGGTTGGATTTTTCTCCATATTCGCCCCTTCAATAATCATTTGAGTACCTAAAGTGAGTACTTCTAATGTTTTATCTTTCAGAGCTTTTACTTCACTATGTTGAATATTCAGTGCTTCAGCACTTGTTTTAATGCTGTCGAGTTGTGTGAGTAACGTTTTATTAACCGTTTCTTGCATAACCGCAGGGTCAGCTTTTTGTTTGTCTGTAAGACCATCTGTTGCAGTTTGAATAGCATCATTCAAAGCTTTTTCTTGAGCGTCTTGCCAATCACGGAAGGTTTTGTAATCTTCTGCTCCGGTATCTACCGGCTTAACTTCTTCTTTTTTTATTTCAGAGGCTTGTACTTGCTCTGGTTTTTGTTTGGTTGGCTGAGTCGGCTTTTCGCAAGCGGTCAAAAAAACTGCAAATAATGCAGATAAACTAATTTTAGAAAGAGTGTTCATAATCGTCCTTAAGTCCGTAAAAAAAGCTAGAGCAAAATCTCTAGCTTTCGATATTATACTAATTATTTAGCTGAAAATCTTTTTTCTACTTCAGCACTGATTCTTTGTAGCTCAGTATTAATTTCGATTAATGCTTCAGATTTTTTCTGTGCTGATTGTTTTAGTGCTTCATCAGCTGGATTAGACAGCACTTTTACTTGTTCGTTAAGTACTTCGCTTGAAAGTGTTAGAGCAGATTTGCTTTTTTCTTTTAACTCTTTAAGTTGAGCATCAGATAGATCAACAGCGTCTAAACTTTTTACAGTATCTTCAACTTTTTTATTAAATGCCACTAATCCTTCTTGCATTTGTTTAGGATCTTGTGTTGCTAATTTTTGTTGTAATTCAACTTGTGCTGCTTGCATTGATTTCTCTTGTTCTGCATTCCAAGCGGCTAATTTTTGATAGTCTGCTTTTGCTGCTTCGCTTGGAGCTTCAACTGTCATTTCAGCCTGTTTTGCAGTTTCTGTAGCCGGAGTAGCTGCCGGTGCTGCTTCAGTTGTTTTTGCCGGTTCTGTTGCAGGTGATTTTTGTGCCGGTTTATCACAAGCTGCTAAAAATAAAGCGACTAAAGCGGTTGCACTGATTTTAGTAAATTTGTTCATTAAAATAATTCCTTAAAAAGATGAAAATAAACCCCAAAGTGTAAAAGGGGCAGTTATGTACCAACTAATAGACAGGCAGTCTTAATATTAGTTCATAAAAGATGAAATCTTTACGCTATTTCAATCTAATTTACATTCTATAGGTAAATAGCTTGTTGAATTAATAACTTTTTGGCAAAAGGGAGTTGATTTGTCAGACTTAAGCCAACGCCTCTTACCAATTTTTTTAATGGGTGATTACCATTGAAAAGTTGTTTTAACCCTTCCATTGTTGCTAATAATTTTACGGCTTCGGCTTTACGTTCCCGCTCAAATTGGCGTAAATGACGATATTCACCAATATCTTCATCATTAGCGAGATGTTTTTGAATTTCTTGAGCAAGTGTTAGAGCATCCGCAAATCCTAAGTTTACACCTAAGCCAGCTAGGGGGTGGATAGTGTGAGCCGCATCGCCAATTAATGCAATGCGAGGCTGTGCAAAATCACGGGCAAAGCGTGCGGTAAGCGGGTAAATTTCGCGTAAACTTTGCAATTCGCATAAGCCAAGTTGATTATCAAAGGCAATGCTTAGAGCTTTATTAAAGTCGTGCTCGCTGCAATCGCTCAAGGTTTTGGCTTTTTCTGGTGGTAATGAC